>NZ_JADYXO010000029.1:0-43513 GCF_015864295.1 Pseudoalteromonas sp. NZS127_1
AACCCCAAAAACATGGGACCAAAGATAAGTGCTCTCATGGGGTCATTACCGCATGAATGGACTTGAAAGCGCTGGGGTTGTGCCTTTAGGCCTAACTTATCGATATATAGCCAATCATAAAGAATACATAATCCACCAAATTTTCTTGTAAGACTTTTACTTGTCTTAGCATTAAAGTATTTATTAAAAATTGTTTTTTTAGCCAGCGGGCCACCTAAGTAATTATAAATAGACATATTATTCCTTTAACAAACTCAAACTATGTATAGCTCAAGCTCAAACTTCCTTTAAGTTATAAAGCGGCTTTTATAATGCGCTTAAGGTATGCCCATAAACAACTACTGCGCTAAGCTATTGCTCATTGTTAGTTTTAGCTAAATTAATTCCATATACTTTACGGTATAGCAACGACAAAAGGGAAAGTAATGTAATTAAAATAAACCACGTTATATTTGAATTTAAAAAAGCGCTTTTAATAAAAGAAGTTGATATGAAACTCAGTGTATTAAAATCTATTTCACCTTTAATATAAAAACTTAAGAAAGGAAATAAAATCATAATAATTAAAGAAAATAAGATTAAAAAACTGTTCAAAAAGAATGATAAGAGTTCTTTTTCAGCAGCCATCCCAGTAAATACGCCTGTTTTATCTAATGTGTTTAAATAATTTCGACAATGAAAAAAACGGTCACTTTTATTCTTTTCTTTTTTATCTTTATTCTGTTTCGAATTAAAGAAACATAACAATGACAAAATTACCCCACCCTCAATCAAGTAATAAAAAACATAAGGGTAATCACCATTAACAAGTATAAAAAAATTAGACAGAAAAAAATAGACACAGAGGTTGAATTTATCAGCCGTTTTTAATACTAAAAAAAATACTATAGACATTACCAGTGGTAATAAAAAAAACGAATCCCAAGGTACTAAACTCGAACATGCTCCAGCTACTGTGTTGCATATATTATTATCGTATGTAGTACTATTAAAACTTAAAATGGGTCTTGAGTTTAATGAATTATAACTCAATAAAAAATAGACAAAAAAACTCATAAGCATTGCGAGTGATAAATTTTTAAATGCAAAGCGATTCATAAAAATCCTTTTAAAGTACCTTAAACAATAAAAGCTCTATTATTTAAGGTTGGTTTTAATAAAGTAAAGCTACTATTTATGCTCAGCGTTGTTTTTTACATCACCATACTTCATGTCTGTTTACTTGGCAGTCATCCGGGTCTAAATAAGGTTTTAGCTCCTCAGGAAAAGCGTGTTTTTCCGTTATATCTTTATCGATTTTGAAGTAGTGCTCTATCGATTGATATAAATGCGTGCCAAGCGGGATTGATGTATCCATAAAAGTCATGGCTGTTGCATATTGCAGCGAATCCCACTCTCGGTTAAAACCACCCACGTAAAATATTGGTTTAGTGAGACGATAACGTTTCGGGTATTTTAACGGCACCATAAGGGACACAAACACGCGTGAACCACCACGGGCTGAGCCGACATTAAGCTCATTTGCACCATAGCAAACAATATCTTCGTAAGGTAAGTAAAACGGTTTTCTAAGTAATGTATGCGGAGTTTTTACAAGCCCAGTATGGCGATTAAAGTAAAACTTATCTCGGTGCGATAAAATAGCTCGGTGTTTTAACGTAAACACTCCTAAACCAAAGAGCATCACATAGATTGAAGCCATCACCCAGAAATATTCAAACCCGTCCATGATAAGAGCAAGAATATGGAAACCAAATACGAGTAATGCGAGGCTCGTACAACCAAAGCCAAGAATAGTAAATAAATTCGACCACCCCCCAAACCATGAAATAGCAAGTTGTTGCCCATCGGTGCGAACCCAATGTCCCTCAAGTGTTGACCCACTATCTGGGGATTCAAGCTCTGCCGCATATTCATCAGTAAAACGCTTACTTTTAAACGTGCGAGTTTTGAACCTGCAACCATTGAGTGCTTCGGCTTTTTTTAATCGCGTTTCATAGCTGTCTTTATGTAAGTAGTCTCTTGGCAGTTGCTCTTCGTAGGTTGCTCTATTATCACGGTATCTTCTTTCGTTTCTAGTTCGCTTTCGTATTTCAGCCACTTTCTCGGGGTTATTTTTTCTAAACTCTTCTCTTCGCACCACCGCTTTTTCATCCAAAGCCAGTTGCTTTATGGTTTTATCTTTTGCTCTAGCGGGGTCTCGACCAGGATTTTCAACGCACCACTGTTTAATTGCGTTAATACGGTTTTCTCTTTTTATTTTTTCTCGTTCTTCGTGAGTTAAACCATCTTCCTCTTCAGCAATGAGACGCTCAGCTAGCTCATTAAATATTTTTTCTTCCTCTACGTTTTTATCATCTATGTTCATAGTTACTCCTTTACGCGATCTACTTCTTATAAATTAATTACTGCTTGGCTGATTACTTGACCAATGCGGTGACTGTACCTGCGGTCATCACCCCAAGATAATGCTCCAGGTTTTTCACCCGCTTTGTAATACTCGATTGGTAAGCCATAGGTACTATTAAAACCTTGAATAGTCGGCTGGCCTTTGCCATTTGGATAAACTGTTGCCTCTAATTTAAGCTCTATTTGGTCGCCTGATTCTAACCCGAGCGCGGCCAATAAAACGTGGTTATTTGTTTCAGCTTGCCAACCTGTTCGAGCTGGCTGCAAAGTCCATATACTTTTAAGAAAAATAACCGAGTCTAAAGGAATTTGACTAAAGTGCTTATGCTTAGTGAACCTTGCCAGTCTAGAGTCATAATCTGTTAATAATGATGCCGCATAATAATTTAGCATTCCCTTATCAGGTGGAAGCATTCGCCAGCTAACTTTTGTATCGACACCTTCTTTCACTGCTACTACGGGAGCTGTTAACCCCATTGAGACTGTTTTGGAATGTTCATTCGCGATTACTTTTGTATAAGGCTTATAAAGTGCGTTATATATATCGAGTAGTGCTAAATCAGGGCGATTTCTCCATTGTTCGGCTCGCACACTTATTGAACCATCGTTAATAAAAGCAGCCTTACCCCATGGGCTTGCATGTAGCCATGCCTCAACCTCTGATTCGCTAAAGTAATAAATAAGCCCTGCCGCAATTAGAATTATCACTAAGCCTGCTATCCCAAATACGGCGATCAATGCAGATGCCCCTTTAGTGACAATGGCAATGCCCGACGCTGCGGTCATGCTTAAAAAGCCTAAAGCCATAACAGAATTAGCCGTGGCAAGATCCACATTACCCTTGTTATATTCATTAACGGCATCTCTTACAGCCACATACGTACTAATAGCACCAGCTACTAATGTAAAAAAGTTTGCAGTGTAAAATAGGGCTACTTTTGCTGATAAAACACTGAGCCTTCCTCTTAGTATTTTTTTACTAAGCTCGCTAGCTGGCACTTTATTGTCAGCATATAAAATCAACTGACCAGAGCTTGGCATACCATAACGACGCTCAATAAGGTCTTTACCTATATTCACCATTATATCAACTAAATCAGCAAACGCTGATGCTTTATCTATCGCACTAACGCCATCACCAGTTATAACGGTATAAAAGTTGATGGCTTCTAGCCCAGAAACAAACGGCAAAACACCAATACTGGCAGAGCCAACTTTGCCCATTTGCTGCTTACCCAATGCTGTTTTCGCGTATTTTTTGAGGGATTTATTATGATCTTTATACCCAGTTAAATCCCAGTTTGTTTTCCCCAGCCTAGCTTCATCTTCTCTTAAATCATCACTAAGTTCATCAAAGCTTTCTTCTAGTGCTGCCAACTTATCCTTATCTAGCACTACCATTTTTTGTATCACTTTGTTCTTGGCGTTGTCTGATTGGTAGTATTGCTTAGTGACCATGGCTTCAAGTTCATTTAAAGAGCCATCTAAGCTTGTAATAAGATCTAAACGAGCGGGTATGGTTACTTTATCGTTAACTTTAAGTTTAACAATGGGCCGCGTTCCGCCATTGCCTGGGTAACTACCCTGGCTCAGTGCTTCGTCAATACCTTCGGTTATTTTATTAAATTCTAAAATTCGTTGTTCGGCACGCTTAGAACGGCTGTCAAAATTAAGCGGGACGACTGAATCAGGTAAGTTACCTTCATAGTAGTCATTAACATCAATATCAATCTCAACGAGTAAACCATCCGAAACCATGTGCGCGAGATGCATTATTTTTTGATAGGGGTTATACGACATCGCAACTGACTTAATACGTGCCTCACTATTAAGCATGTCTAAACCCACACTTTTTAGCGTTGATAAATGCGCACGGGTGACACTACTTTTTGTTTTTGCTTGTTTAAGTAATGTTTTGTAATGATCTAATTCTTTGTTTCTTTGTTTAAGCTGCCTGTTTAATTGCTCGGTGATATCATCGCTATCAATACCTTGGTTACGCGCTTCTTGAATTAGCTCATTGCGTGTTTTTTCAGAACTTTTAATTTCGTTTTGTTTATTTTTTATCTGTTCTTTTAAGTTTGATATTTGTTGCTTTACCTCATTACTTTCTTGCTGAAGGGTAGATTGTTTTTTTCTACGAGCAGTAAACACATCTTTAATTGTTCCGCCACCTTGAGACATAGAATAAGTGGCAGATGGTACTTCCATAATAATATTAAAAAAGCCCCATATAGCTTGGCTACTACGCCTAAATACTTGCGTTAAATCGCCTTCTATATAACCATCAAGTTGATCATCTTGATTCTCCAAAGACTTAAATTCATCAATAGAAAAATCAACATTTTTAGGATCTTTTTTATCTCGAAAACACTTATATTCAGTCAAATTTGGCTTACTACTGGTTTCATCAGGGAATAGTAACTTATGTAGTTTCAATAAATTTGAACGGTCACTGGTATCCTCAGGGTGTGTACCTAACACTTTTAAGATTATGTGCTGTCCTAGGTCATTACTGTCGATTTGCTTAAGCTTTTGCGCGTCTTGGTCATACACTACGCTTGAGCGAAGCAAGTCTGCCGTTAAATCTTTTAGAGGGGCTAATACGTCACACATAAGTTGATATATATCGAGTCGTCGGTTACCTGAGTGGTATGCATAATCTCTTGCACTTTGATAAAAGCTAGAAGCAGTATCTTCATCCTCTATAAGGTCTTTTACATTGGCTCTTAGCTCATTGATATACTCACCAAGCACAAGCACTTTTTCTGTTGCTAGAAACTTTCTGAATGCTGTTTTATCAAATTTATTTTCTACCCACTTTTTATAATCATTAGCAATGTCCTGCTCTTGCTCAGAGACACTGTCTTCACCATATGTTGCTAATTTGTCAGACACAGACTGGGGGAAAGCAAAAAAGGTCTGTTGAACAAACGATGCTAATTCAAGCTCACCTCGCTGCTCTTTTGAGAGCTCATCAACACTCGAAACCGTTTGTCCATTTGCTACTTGCTCAATCGGTAGTGAGCTAATCACTGAGCGAGTAAGCGTGATATCTGCAGCGGCTTGTCTTACTTTTCCTATTGCATCGGGTATAACGGGACAATAAACTCCAGCTTTGTTTACTACATCGAGTACAACATGCTGAGGTAACTGATTGCTACTATAGCCTTGCTCAAAATCATCAAGCTTATCTAACGTAAACAATCTGTTGTTTCGAAGCTCTATTGCATCAGCATTATTATCTCCTGGCTTAACCGGCTCTCCGTAGTTTAACCTTGGGTCTTCAGGATTAAACCCTCCAAATAATTGAATTTGTTTCCACGACCACTGCACTTCAGAAAAAGCAATTTGTACTTGGCAGTTACTTCCATTAAGTTTATTAGGTACTATAATCGTTTTAAGTGTTTCACCAGTCGCCTCACGAAAGCCTTTATTTGTTTTCCAAGTAAGAGAGCCTTTCTGCCAAGCAAGATTAATATCATTAAACCTTGTTACATCTTTATCTGTCGTTACCTTAAGTTCTCGCCATAAATGCCCATCTAAATATACATATAGAAAGCCATTCCTTAGGTTATTTTTATTTCCATCAATTTCATCATCAGGATGCGCGTAGCGAAGAGGAAAAATATGAACAAGCTCAATATCCACTGCAGTGTCATCTGCATCTCTAGCATTTATTTTATAAAGCGGTATCTTATAATAACCTTCTTGGCGACCGTCAATTGACTTATCCTTCACCATTAAAGATACGCTTTTATCCCCTTCAGATTGGCTCTCAAATACCAGTTCTCTATGTTCAGCTATAATATTAACTTTGTTAGCTATACTCATATCACTCATATTATCGACACTCCATCTTCGTCTAACTTTTCAGATCCTGATATTTTTATGACTATTTTTTTACCGACTTGCTGGTCACCCAAACTACTTCTCACTTGCACACTTAACCCTCTAGGTGATGCGCCACCTGATTGCGCTAGCGGCATAGGCGGGGTGTTTTTCGAGTTTGAAATCATTAAGTCACCTTGGCGCACTGCGGGTTTGCCTTCAATGAGCACATTAAATGAGCCTATAATAAATTCAGCTTTACCATCGTTAGTGCCACTCATTAGGCCTTTTTTATCACCTGGCATATCACCCGTACTTTTTGAAAAATTACTTTTTATGTTGGCAGCACCGTTACCATTTATTTTTACTGACCCCGCCACACTTGCTACATCGCTTGCTGCGGCCATATTTGGATAAGGGATTGGGATGACACTTGGGCCTACCGTTGTTAAACATATATCAATAGTGCTTAGCTTGCCGCCGCTACTTTGGTGCACTGCGGTGCGGCCATTAATTAATACATTTTGCCCTGATACTGTGGCTACTTGCGCTGCTTGCGATTGTGTATCTTTGGTTAACTGTTCTTGACTGCCGGCTTGCCACCCTAAGTGACTTGAGACTAAATCTAAAAATAGCTGCGCGTCTGTTATAGGGGTATTAACGTCCATACCCGTTTGTGGCTCGTTCCACGGCAAAATAGGTTCGTTTTTTTCATCATCCCATTCTGGTGGCGGAATTATATAGTCGGGTATGAAGGTGTTTACCATTTCACCGAGTGTTTTTTCACGGTATTTAGGGCGTGCTATTTCATCTAAAAAAGCAGCTTCACCGGCTTCTCTGTCTTCAAAAATAGCAACATTGCTGGCTTTACCTAATGCGCCGTTACTTCGTGCGCTATTATTAAGTCCTAACAAAGTTGGGTTGTTGTGTCGCCATGTTAACGATCCACCTGAGCGCACATCGGCGGTTAGCGCGTCTACATCGTACTGAACACTACCCGCTTGTTTACCTGCGGCTGCATTAATGTATGTCATGAATTTTCACTCCTTGAAATTTTTATTAATTGCTCATTGGGTGAATTAAATAATAAAAACACATGATTTAACCCTTCACTTAATGGGTTATTTAAATAGCTATGCGTAAGTACTAACCCTGTTAGGTTATTAGCAACACCTTGATAACCTATTGTGTTGTTTAAGTCTGCAAGCTCTAGTAATTCATCTTCTGGGGTATATAGCGTTTGTGTATTAGCAAACCATTTTTTTTGCCATGCTAACGACTGTTTACCTGCAAATAAGTAAGTATCATTAACGCGAGCTTCTGCTTGGTTAAGCTGCTCACTTAATTCGCCATTAAAAAGCTGTGCTTCTAGCCCACCTTGCCCATGTGTAAGTAATGCACATCCACCTTCACCATTAATTATACCTGGGGGGCCATTTAAAACTTGCACTACATTATTTTTTGCTTGAGTACTCACATACTGGTAACTAACGCATGAATCTACGGCGATAATGAGGGTATCTGGCGCTATGCTTTTTAAATCAAGCGTTGTAGTTTGTTCAAAATCAGGGACTTGCTGCGAAATCACCTCAGCTAAAAGCTCACTGAGTGTATCGTCACTTATTACTGGGTTGTTTAACTCATCCTGTGGTAATACAAACACTATTTGGCTTATGCGGGATGTTTTTCTAAGTGTTGTAATATCAATATTTTCAAGCAACTGACTTAATAACAGTAAGCATTTGGTTTGCCTATCAAGCTGAGCAAGCTCTTCTATTTCTACCATTATGTAGGGGGCATCTAAGCTTATATCGCAACGTATTAGCGCTTTACTCGGTTTAGAAAACAACATTTGATTTGCAACAGCGGTATACAAGCTACTTGGTGTACATCCACTGGCATTTATATGGCAAAGTACATCAAACTTCATTGTTAGTTTCCTTTTTTGCCACAACTAACTGGCTATTTGCGCCTACGTGTATTGCGTCAATATAACCGCGCCATAACAAAGAAAAACTCTGCGCGTCAGAATCAATAACCAACGTATCGCAGCGCAAACTAATGGTATGTCTGTTTAATGTGTTAACTAGCTGAACAATAGGCTCTTCAAATGGAAGCTCAACTCGCTGATGCTGCCCATAAGCTTGTAACGGGTATAACCCTGAAAGTGAAAACGCCCACCCTTGTGTAAACTCATTTCTTACTCGCTGATCTAGCGGTGCCATATTGTTAAAATGTTCATCAAGTACTGTTTTAAACGGGTAATTGCCTGCCATAAGTGCTTTTTGATCAATGTCGGGCATAAGCTCTATACGCGGTGACCAATGTGATGGTATAGCTGAAAAGCTTGCAACTGGGGTAGTATGGCTCGGTTTACGAAGTAGTTGGTTTGCGTATTCAATGCAAGGTAATTGCTGCCCTTTTGCTTGTTTGTTTTTAAGCTTAAACCCTCTCCCTATCGGATTTTCAAGCAGATAATTAGACTCATCGTTAAAGTCTTTTCCACCAAAGGCATTGCTGTAATTAATGGGTGTAGGCTCAATAATATTAGGATCAGTTGCAACAGGCCCAAGTAAAGAGCGCTTCCAAAAGCGTGCGCCAGTTACACGTAAACGTTTTTTAAATAGTGGCTGCGTTTTATTATGAAGACCAAGCTCTACTTCAATCACTCGTGCTTGTTTGGCTTTAGGTGGGTAAGCTGTAAAGTTGCCATACACTTCAAATCCATGTTTAAAGGCAACTTGCTCGTTTACTTCACTCAGTGGTGTATATGCGGGGTCGCCATCGTAGTCATCAGCTAAAACAATATCGGGGCCGGGCTCGTTTGGTGTTACATTGCCTTTTTCGTCAAATTCAAAATTTTGTTTTACAAGGACAACTTTAGCCAACGTACGGTCACTCAACCAACCATCAAAAAAGCTAGCCTGCCAAGGAGAAAAGTTATTCAGCACTTGGGCTCTCCGCTATAACACTTTGCCATTGTTTGGCGCTCAGTAATACATGGTACAAACCACAGGCCTTTTGCAAAGAATAATGTGGTGCTACAACGCGTTGCACAACTTCACCTGCAAGCATTTTTAATTTTTGTTTTGCATTACTGCACACAAAGCTAACGCCGTTTAACAATTGATCCCCTGGGACAAGTGCAAACGCTTGCCTTACATGCTCTGCATCGTCAAGGTTTATGCCGCTGTGTACGTTTTTTTCGTTATTTGATTCTACTACAGTTACTTTGTTTGCTTGGGCAAGCGCTCTGTTAGTAATAATTAGCCATGCTGCGTAAGCTGGTTTTTGAGTTACCCCATGCGCCATTAAATTAATAAATAAAGGCAATGCACGCTTATATACAAAGTGGCTTAGTACATGTTGGCAAAGCCCGGGGTTAGCTTTACAAAAAAGTAGGCAAGGTTCATCCCAGCGCGGATCGTTAGTAAGCCCTGCTAGGGCAAGTAATTTTGCTTTTTTGTCGTCATCATTTGTTTTAGCAAATACTTTAAATAGTATGTCTGATAAGTTACTTGTTTTATTACAATAGGCATTCACGAGTGCTGCATAAGCAATATCAAAGTTAGCATGTAACATGGCACTATTTAGCTCTGTTTCACTCAATTGCTGTGAAAAAAGTAAAGTAATCGCGGTGCTATCAAGCTGTTCTTTTTCGTTGAGTACACTATTACGCAGTGCTTTATTATCATCTAACTGCCAATAACCAAGTAAGTGCTGTAATACACTGTAATAACTTAAATGTTTATCCGACTTTAAAGCTAAAAAAGTTTCGCCGCTGTTAAGTTCACTTTTTAAATTAAGACTTTGTAGCAATAGCGTGTAGATACTGTGGTGCTCTGGGCTTTCTATCGCAAGGGTAATAAATTCATTAAGCGCTAAACGGCTTACTTGTGTTAAATTTTTACCTGCAAAGTAATCTGTGGGTGCATCACTTTTTAAATCGCTGAGTGTGTATAAATGATTTAGTAATTGGCTTTCAATTACATTGAGTCGCGCAAGCGGATAAACGCCTTGCGCTTGCAACTTATGTTTGTGTTTTAATAGAGTAGTTAAACGCTGCTGATGCTGCTTAACTTTAGCGACTTGAGCAAACATAGTGTTAATTGAGCCTAATTGGCCAGCCAGCCAAAGTAAGATCTTGCTCGCTATTAGCCGTTATATCTCGCCCTTCGAGCACTATCGTCCCGTCGGCAAATACTTCTATCGTCCCTTTAGCCGTTTGAAGGCTAATACTTTGCTGAGCTTCAATAACAATATGGCCTTGGCTATTTTGAATGAATGCAGCGGGTGCTTGATCTTCATTTGCAAGTAGGCCTGTTACTATAAAGCCCTGTGCAGTATGGGTAAGCAGTACTGTGTCGCCCACTTGGCATGGTGTTATATGCGCCGCTTGTGCTACCACATTATGTTCGTCGTTATTTATTGTAACGCCTTTAACTCGGCCAAATTCATCAACTTTACTTACAGGTGCAAGTTGCTGATCGTGATTAAATATACTTTTAACTTTAGCGTTCATTAAATTACTCCTTTAACTTAGTTATTACTAATTGCACTGCCTTTAATTGCTATATTAGTGGCACTTAACGTTATATTAGTGGCATCAATTGTGAGGTTACCCGCAGCATCAATTTCTATACTTGCGCCACCTTGACTTAACTGAATTGAACCCTGCCCATTTGCTTTTATAGTAATGTTACCGCCACTATTTAGCTCTAAATCACCTTGAGGTGCTTGTAGCTCAAGGTTGCCGTCAACCGAGTAAACGCTAATGTCTTGCTGCGCTTGCATTTTAAGCTCATCAGCTGCTGTGAGCTCTAAGTTACCGTCAGCCGCTTGAATACGACTATTTGAGGCTGAGTTTAGAGTTAAATCCGCAGCCGAGGTAACTGTAATATCTCCCTCGCGGGTTTGAATTTGCAGATTGTTTTCTACTCGGGTTGTAAAATTATTAGCGACTGTAAAGTTTGCGTCGTTCTCGGCAACAAACTGAAGGTTTTCTTTCGCTGAAATTTTAACATCACCATCAACAGACTTTAACATTGCCTGGTGCGCACCATTTGTTGCATCGAGTATTAATTGGTTTTTATTGTTTTTATTGGCAAGGCTTATCTTCTCTTCGCCTTTTTTGTCATCCATTACAAAGCTGTGCCCAGCTTTAGTTACTAATTTGTTTTCAGTTGGGTTTTCGCTTGTAACAGGGTTTGGAGCATTTTCATTATAAAGTGCGCCTAAAATTATAGGCCTGTCTAAATCACCATTTTCACCACACACGAGCACTTCTGTACCTTGCGTTAGTGGAAAATGCATACCGTGCCCACTGCCGCCGTAAGGTTGCATTAAACGTGTAGGACGGCTTTCTTGGCCTTCTCCATCTTGGTTAAATGGTAGTTTTACTACGTAGTTACCTTTGTCGTCAATTTCTTGCTCAATTAATGCATTAAACGTTGCAAATACTCGCCTCGCTGGGCGTAATGGAGCTTTATAAGGCTGATTAACACTAGTTAAATAAGCCTGGTTTTTATACGTTAAACCCTTCACATTTGAGCCGTATTCAACCGAAGCACTTTGGCTACCTTTGTGCTCTACACGCGTCACTAAATACTGACCATCATGCTCTGGATGGTCATAAATATTTAAACGCATACCAGGGCGAAGCGCCCTGCAGTCTGTATCTATTATTATTTGCTCACGTTGGCAATCAAACGCTTGCTGTCTGATAGTTGCTAAGTCTTGGCCTTCGTTTGATTGCCCGTAATTATCACCGTAATGACTATCTTCACCAAAACCAATAACTGACGCACTGTTATTTTTTGAAACTTGCAAATTACCCGGAGCTTGGTAGTTGTAATCATCTAAGTGCGTACTTTGTGGAAATAATTGGGCCTGTCTACTTATAGCAAAAATTGACTCACTCGTTCTTACTTGCCCAGATGGCGGTACATAGCTTAGGTTTATTTCATCAAACTCTTGCGCTATACCATTAGAATCATTGCAAATATACAATGTACATTCACCACCCGTTTGCTCTACAAAGCTGTATACAAAACCGTGCTTACGCATTAAGCGTGTTACAAATTCGTAATCAGTTTCGTTGTACTGCACGGTCATATCGAGCATGGTTGAGCTTGCTTGCACATTTAATTTTTGCGCAGGGAAACCTGCTTTTTCAAACACGCTCGAAATAATTTTACCTGCATCCATAGCAGTAAATACACGGTTAGAATGCTGATGCTTAAGTAATGTTAAATGAGAACTCATGATCAAAGTATAGTGGTACCCCTGATGACTTTGACCATGCGCTATAAAACCACTAATTAACCCTGATATAGTCCGATCTAACATTGACCACACTAGTGATAACGATACATCTTTGCCTATTAGCATTTCAGATGTTAAATGCTCAGGGCTCAATACTTGGATTTTAAATTCATAGTCTTCACATAAACGATCGTCTCTAGACTCAAAGTCGGTTACATAGACCATTCCGTCAGGCATGCCTTGTATAGCAACACTAAAGTGACTTTTATTGGCCTTGAGTTCGTTAAATATGTCCATGAATCCCATTTTTACGTCCTTTTATTTAAGCGTTATCTGCAAATGTCGCTGTAATTTCGTCTTGTTCGTCAACAGCCAGCGTTAAAATATCAGGCATGTCTTCTTCTGCCATAAACTCTAAAATTGATTTAGCGATACCAGGGAGTATTTGCTGCTCTATAACTGCATTTACCATACGTGCACCACTATCAGAAAGCGTACATTGAGTAGTCAGTTTTTCTAAAACACTGGCATCTACTCGTAGCTGCATTTTGTGGTTTTCGTGCAAACGTGTAGCAATAGCTTCAAGTTTCAGGCTAACGATAGATTGCAGTGCTTCTGAATCAAGCGCTAAGTAAGGTATAACTTGCATACGGGCAAGCAAAGCCGGCGCAAAAAAAGCAAGTAGCTGCGGCTTAATTAAATCAGTAAGCGCACCGATTGATGGTACTTTCCAAGGTGTTCCGTCTTCATTTATAGGTGCTTGCGTTGGATTTAGCGCTTCGTTAATAGCTGCTTCTTGCTCGCTTTGCTGTACCTGTTCTTCCTCATCATCTTGAGGACTTAGGTCTATAACTGTAGGCGGTGTACACGCATCGATTAACTCTGCTGAGCCTAAATTAGATGTCATGATAATTACAGTATTTTTAAAGTCTATTTCACGCCCTTCACCGTCACGCATGGTGCCACGCTCAAATACTTGATAAAACATGTTCATTACATCTTTGTGCGCTTTTTCAACCTCATCAAGTAAAATTACTGAATATGGACGCTGCCTTACCGCTTCGGTTAATACACCTCCTTCTCCATAACCAACATACCCCGGAGGTGAACCTTTTAATTGCGATACAGTGTGCGACTCTTGGTACTCACTCATGTTTATAGTGGTTAAAAACTTATCGCCACCAAATAATTGTTTAGCTAAGCAGCGAGCGGTTTCTGTTTTACCTACACCTGAGGGGCCTGCCAATAAAAATACGCCTAGCGGACCTTCATCGTTACTTACGCCGGCTTTACTCACCCTTAGCGTTTGCGCTATTTTAGCCAATCCTGCCTGTTGCCCTATAACTTCTTGGCTAATTGTGGCTTCTAGGTTAATTAAATTACTAATCTGATCTTTTACCATTGCCCCTACAGGCACACCGGTCCACTGTGAAATAATTTGTGCAACAGCATCTGCATCTACTTCACTAAATAAGCCGTTGTCTTGTGTATTTTGCTCTTTAAGCGATTGGCGAAGTGTCAGTAATGATTCGCTATCAAGCTCTTGATCAGTTGCCTGCTTTATCTCGTTAATTTGACTCAAAGTCGAAATTTGAGATTCACGCGAGTGAGTAAGTTGCGCCAATTTATTTTGTGCAATAACCAGCTCTTCAACTAAGTGGGTAAGCTTATCTTTATCAACAACTAAACCTTGGCCTAGCTCTATATTAAGGCTATTAATTCTGGTTTCTAAATAATTAATGTGCTCGCGCTCAGACTCAATAGCAGCAGGATCTGTAGCAAACGACATACGCACTCTTGCCGCTGCGGTGTCTAATACATCAATAGCTTTGTCTGGTAATTGGCGACCTGTTATATAGCGCGACGATAAAACAACAGCAGCTTCTATAGCATCATCCGTAATTTGAATATTATGATGCTCTTGATATTTATCTTTTAAGCCTGCTAGCATTAATTGAGCAGCTTGCTCTGTTGGCTCATCTACTTTAATAAGCTGAAAACGGCGTTCTAGTGCGGCATCACGTTCAAAATATTTTTTATACTCGCTCCATGTTGTAGCAGCAACGGTTCTTAATTCTCCGCGCGCTAATGCTGGCTTTAATAAATTTGCCGCATCACTCATGCCTGCATCACCACCGGCACCAATTAAAGTGTGTGCTTCATCAATAAACATAATTATTGGCGTTGTTGAATTTTTAACTTCGTCGATTACTGTTTTTAAGCGGCGCTCAAACTCACCTTTAACTCCGGCACCTGCTTGCAATAACCCCATATCAAGCACCAATAAGCGTACGCCTTGCAAATCACTTGGTACTTGCCCATCAATTATACGCTGGGCAAAACCTTCAACCACTGCTGTTTTACCTACACCTGGGTCACCCACTAAAATAGGGTTATTTTTTCTTCGACGGCATAACACATCGACCATCATACGAATTTCGTCATTACGACCGAGAACCGGGTCGATTTTACCCTGTTTTGCTTTTTCAGTTAAATCTTCACAGTACTCATCAAGCGCAGCTGTACCGTGCGATGAATCTGCTTGATTTGCAGACTTTGATTTAGCTACTGGGTTTAAACGCTCTGAAGATTGCTGACAAATTTTATCTAAATTTTCAGCTAAAAAGCGTGAATCTATTTTATCCAGTAAAGCCGGTAGTTGAAGTACAGGGCTGTAAGGTAATAACTCTGTTAATGAATCAATAAGCGCAGCACCTGTTATAAAATCACTTTTATGCTGAACATTAGCACTTAACCATGCACGCTCTAGCCATTCGTATAAACGACGAGAAAATGTAGGCTTACTTTGATTACCGGCAGGCTGTTTATTTAAAAAGTCTAATAGCTCATGCCATACTTTATCTTGATTAATATTAAAAAAATGAAAAATGTGCTCAAGGTCACCATTACTTCCTTCTTCCATCAACTTAATAAGTAAATGCTCAGGAAGCACTTCAAAATGACTACGACTACTCGCAAACCCAGCGGCTGATTCAAGTGCTGTTGCGGTGTGGCCATTTAATTTATCTATGAGTTGTTTTATACCTTTAGCATCCATTTTTTTATCCTTAATTCCTTAGTGTTTATACTGTTGATGACTGTAGCTATGTGTTGTTGTATTTGCAGCTGCAGCCCCTAAATATGAATTGTGTCCAAGTACTAACGGTTGCTGACCAAGTGCTTGCTCAGCAACCGCCTCATTAGCTACCTTTATTTGGCAAACCCACTCTACATTACTTGGTAGATGCGCAGTCAGAAGTGCAGCCATTTTTATACCTTCTTCGCTTCTTGGCGTTAAGCTCATGGCTGTATCACTATTAACTGGGCCTATATCTATTGTTAAAATACTTCCGCTAACCAATACCTGTGTACCAAGTACTGCAGAGTTACCTAAAACCATTTGGCTCTCTTCGCCTATTGCACTTGGCGTATCTATTTTTTGCCAATTAGCTCGTGTGTCGTCAACTTTTAGCGTGTCTATATTTAAGCTATGTTTAAGAAGCTGCGCTAAGCCTGCTGCACTAGTTTGCTTTAAACTGGCAATACCACACTGAATTTTTTGATCTGTTTTACCCAGTAAAATAGATTCAACTAACCCATCAAATTGGCTCGCGCCTCTACCCGCTATATTAATCTGCGACTTTTTCCAGGCCTGAAAAAGTTGGCAATAAAGTACATGATTAAATATATCTAAAAACTGACGAACGCGATCACCGCTTTGTTCATCGCTTGCTGCTTGCTCTAATACATAATGTGGCATGGGTGCATCTACACCATACAAGCCTAAAAAAGAGGTCGATAAGCTTAATCTTCCCCTGCCGTCGTTTTCTAATACACATTCGCGTACATCAGTAGCCGGAAAACCAAGCTCTTTAAAAGGTTTAAAAACAACTCTGTTACTAATCCCTTGCTCTAACTCTTGAGATGCGGCCCAATGTTTTTCTATTAAGCTCATCGCTTTAAATAAGTTAAACCGCCAAGGCTGCTCTATAAGTAGCTCTATTGGGGCGGGTAACTTAGACCAAACAGGATGCGCATGGCTTTTCTCAGCATAACTCATAGCTGATAGCTCTTACCTGGTTCAATATCCCAACTCCATGACTTATAACTAGGAATTGCATTAACACGCGTTTGTACGCTTTCGTTTATAGGGGCATACATTAAAAAGAATTCATGTAATACATTACAAAAATGATATAAATCGGCATCACCAACAAATTTGCTTTCATCAATATCAATAAGTACATCAACACCTTTGATAAATATTCCGCGCTTAATTTGACTGATTGGCGTTGCTGTTATTTTTAAAATGCTTTCAATTCTTAATCTATTCTCAGCTTTATCAGACCAATCAAACAACACAAGTAACCTTTTTAGCTCTGTAACTTGCGTAATTTGCGAAAACTTTACATTTAACAAGCTAATAAGCTGCCAATGCTTTGGCTGACTTGGACATGCTAAATAATTAGTTGGGCGTATAACATTTTTAACCTCAACGATGCTCGGCATATCTTTTCCGCCTTCGCTCAAGTCTCCCTCTTGCAAAAGCTGACGAGGCCAACCAGCATTAAAAGAGGTTAAATCAACTGATAGAGTTTCTTTTTCATCTTCTAAATTAAAAGGGAGTTGTAAATAATGAGTTGGGGCTGCTGCACCTACATCTTTAGTGAGCACAGTAAATAGCTTTTTCTCGTCTTCAAATACGCTTTGATAACGAGGCGTATAATCATACGATTGCCCCGTTACAGAATTTCGACCGGCAACTGCATCAACCGTGTAGCTAAAAACGTGGTCAAAACGAGTCTGATCTGCACTTATCATATAATCAGTACGGTTAGGCTCTATTTTAATTGGCTCTGCAGCTTGGCTAAATAAATTAACTGCTGGCACGCAATTGATTAAAATGTTCTCTTTACTTAACTGATGACCCGGCGGTAATTTATTATCCCCCCTAAATACGATTTCAAAACGGTCAATATGCTCAGGAAACTCTTCGTCTTTTAAACCATCAAATGTTAAAAAATAAAACCTATCTTTTGCATTAAAATAATCAAGTAAAAGTGCATATCCGGGATGACTTTTAGCCGCGCTAGGCAGTAAAGCGCCATCTATATCTAAATAAGTAGCGCTGCAACCTTTTGCTTTTAACTTTTTATTGAACTCAAAATGGTTAGCACCAAAATCAAGTTCTGCTTGTTTATTAGGTGTTTTTAATAATTGAAATAAGGCACTGCATAATGGTGTATCGCCACGTAAATAAAAGTTTAGTTTAGATAAATCAAAATTACTGCGTTCACCTTGGCATACAAACTTAAGCCCTATTCGTAGCTCTGCACCTAAGTGCGACTCTTGATATCGAACATGCTCAACATCTAATGGGACAACGTCTAAACCGTGAGTTGTGCTAAAAATTATTTTTTTATTATCGGCCTTTGCTTTAGGCGGATTAAGCTGTAAACCTTTTGAAATAGAGTGTGTTTTTTGCATAGCCAATTTAGGCTTAAATTGCACCACAGTACTAGAAGGATAATAACTTAGGAGTATTGGACACAGTTGACGCAGCACTTGCTCTGAAACTTCAGGTACTGACTCATCTAAACGCTTTTGAGTATGGGCAGTTAAGTACGCCACGCCTTCTAATAAGCGCTCAATATGAGGGTCTCTATCTTTTAATGCATCAATGTTAAGCATTCCTGCATGCTCAGGATAAAACTGAGCAAACTGCTTACCAGCTTGGGTTAACAAGCGCATTTGTGCATCAAAATATTGCTGCATTCATCAATCCTTTAAATAATATTAATTATTGTTTTTTTGCATGTTGCATAACGTCTGCTTTACCGCCAGATTCAAATCGAGTGTTTAGCTTGATACTTTGTCCGCTCGTTAAAAACGCTTGAATATCTAGCCTTATTACACAATTATCTTCTTTAATTTCAACAGGTGTTACATTTGCATATCGTACGCGTGGTTCGTACTTTTCTATCAATTTTTTAACCTCAAACGCTAACGTGTGTTGTGAATATGGTAACCCCTCGTAAATATCCTCTACATCGGGCAAACCATAGTCAGACAAGTGCTTTAACACGCCTCTTCTTGCATTTAAAAGCTCATTTAAATGCTTGCACACACTAACCTGCTCATCAGTTTGAAAACCATGATGGCCATTGCGTGTAACTGGTTGAGTTAAAAAATCGAATAACGCCATATCTACATCTCAATAAAAGGATATGCTTGCGCATATCCTTCAAAATTACTGACTAATTAACGACCTTCAGTCCAAGAGTCAGAGAACTCGATGTTGCCATCTAAGTAAGTCCAAGTAATGCGTTTGTAACGTAGACAAACTGTTTCAAGGTGCGGGTAACGCTCCTTGTCTAAGTCTTTAACGTTATGCATTGTTGGTGAGATCGAAGTGATTTTTACATCTTCCAACTTGTGGCAGAAATATTCACGCTCAGTCCCTGTGTCATCAATACGGTACCATTTAAGCTCTAATTGCTTAAGTGTTTGACCGTTTGAACACGCTTTGTACAAGTACGGCGTAGCCGCATCAACAGCTTTTGTAATTACAAAAGGTTCATGCTTACGAGTACCTGTAAGTTCACCTGTATCGTTATCCGTAGGAATACGAAGTTCATGATCAAAGTGTAGGATCTCAATTGAACCTTCACGCTCTGCAACAGTTACAGAACCTTTGATGTCATTACCTTGGTCATCCTTTAACCACATGTACGCTGGAATTGCCATTTCATTATTCTCCTTTTAGAATGAAGTGTTTCCTGTTAGTTGGCATTGGCATAAATAGTAATATTTATGCCCCCCAAAAAGCCCTCTGCTTCATGCCACTGGGGAATATGTCCCAAGTTGGATGCAACCAACTTGGGGCAATTTTTACAAAGACGGATTATCTAACTCTAGTATTAACGACATCGCGTCAAATGGAGTTTGCAAAACAGCTAACTTTTCGAAGTGTTGCTGTACACTTTTAGGTAATTGCTTAAACTTATACTCTGCGTCTAATTCAGATACCCAAGTATTTGAAACAAAGCTATCAATATCACCAATATCCTTACTTAATGTAACTGTTTTGTAAAAGTAACCTGCTTTTAAATAATTTTCGTACTGAACTTTCATGCAAGTACTCAGCGCAGAATAATGCATATAATCAATAGCTGTCTTTGTCATCTCTAAGCTAATACCATCATTTTGTAACTCAGTACTGCTTACTTTATTCGCATTTGAAAAACATTTATCCATCTGCTTTTCAAATGCGACTGTTGCTAGCTGTAGCTTTTTCTTCGCAAAAAAAACTTTATTATCACTGGCCACTGCGTTTGCAATGCAAACCAAAAACAAGCTGAACATACACAATATTCTAATCATTTTTACAACCATTTATCATTGCCTTCCAAAATTCTCGCTCTTTATAAGAACTACTATTTCTATAAGCACTATATGAAATTTTTTGTAGCTCATATCTTTTAATTTTTGACACTGAGGATAACGACTCAGCCATCAAAGCAAAATCTGTATTAGATATATTAAATTGTGCGACCAAGGCCCCATTACCTACAAAAATTGCAGCTAGACTACCGAAGCTTAGTGCTTTTGTAAGTTGATCTGTATGTCTAGTAAGTTCTCTAGCTTTATCTAAATACTCTAGATTTTTTTTAGAAAACTCCAATCCACTTAAATTTGGGCACTTCATTTTTAAACTCCTTTTAATGTCCCAAGTTGGTTGCAACCAACTTGGGGCAATTTTTTAGACTATAAGTCTTAATCCTTTATGTACACCAGCCAACTACTCACCAAATAGACGCATTTGATAGTACTTAAATCCGTTTCATTGGCGGCGTAGCAGTTCATTTTTCGCCAGGCATTTGCCCTACTAGCGCTAAACGAACATCAATCCCTTCAACTTGGAAATGAGGTACAATGTACGTACTTACTCTGTAATAACCAGGGTTACCTGGAATCTCTGCCACAGTTACTTTTGCATCTTTTAGCGGATGCGTAGCAATAAGAGATTCATCTGGGTTGTTCATTTTAGTTACTAATGCGCCAAGCCAATCATTAAGCTGCTGCTCTAATTCATGACGAGGTTTGCTTGAACCAATATTTTCACGTTGTAAAACCTTTAAGTAATGCGCAATACGCGATACTAAGAAAATATATGGTAAGCGTGAGTTAATTCTTGCATTAGCTGTTGCTTCATTTGTTTCAAAAACCTGCGGTTTTTGGGCACTATTAGCTGAAAAGAAACATGCAAAATCTGAATTTTTATAATAACTAAGCGGTATAAAACCTTGATTAGCAAATTCAAGTTCTTTAGTTTCAGAAATCAGTACTTCAGTTGGTATTTTAGTTTCTACACCTTTACCAGCTTCAAATGAATGCAGCGGAAGATTATCAACTTTACCACCTGATTGCGGCCCACGAATATTTACAGCCCAACCATTATCATGGAAACTACGGATAATGTTTGCAGCAAATGCAAATGTTGCATTACCCCATAAGTAACGCTCATGATGCTGCGCACTTACATCTTCTTGGTAATTAAAGTTACGAAGTGGATTTGTCTCACCGTAAGGTAGACGTAGTAAAAAGCGTGGGAATGCTAAACCAATGTAACGAGAGTCTTCTGATTCACGGAAGTTTTTCCAACGAAGAAACTCAGCGCGTTCCATGTAAGAACCCAAATCTTGGATTTTAGACACTTCTTCCAATGAGTCTTTAAGAAAAAACTTAGGACCTACACTACCCATAAACGGACAATGCGCAGCTGCAGATACACGAGATATTTCTTGCAGTAACGATACATCGGGTGCCGAACAATCAAATTCAAAGTTCGAAACCATTGTAGATACTGGCTCACCACCTGGCGTATCGTAATCTGAGGTATATACATGCTTGTATAGTGCAGATTGCGTTGTATCTGGCGCCTCTTCAAAGTCATCTCTTAGAGTTTCTTTATCTACATCAAGCATTTCTATTTTAATATTAGCGTTGTTAGGCGTACGGCTAATTAAGTAGCGTAACGAGCGCCATGCTGATTCCATTTTTTGAAAATTTGGATGATGTAAAATTTGGTCTAACTGCTGAGAAATAATAATGTCTACTTTTGCGATGTAATCATCTAAAAGTAATTTATCAATTCGCGTTACTTCTTGACCGCTACTGCTAGCCATATCTAAAAATACATTTATAGCTGCTGTTAAGCGCTCATTTGCACGAGTTTCGGCTAGGTTGCTTGCATCTCTAAATGAATCAAGTTTGATTTCATCTGAAACTGGAGAAATATCAACCATTCCACATATATTTTCATAAGTAGATAAAGGAGCTTGCTCCGTGGTATGCGCGGCAACATTTAATTGTTCTTGCATTGACATGGTAATCTCCTTATTCAGTTATTGGTTGTTTTTCATCTTCAGAAGCCAGCGGCGCAATTTCATCCAGTTTAGCTTTTAATTCATCTAGCTCTGGTTGATTTTGTAATACACGCTCTAATTCTTTACGAAGTGATGAGTTATCTAATAAATTAGATTTAAGGTCGCGAAGTAAATTACGCATAGCCATCATTTTATTAAGCTCTGGCACTTGAGAAGCAACTGATTCTGGGTCAAACGATTTAAAAGAATCAAACTCAAGGTTTACGCTAATTTCGCCCTCACCTTTAATTTTATTTGCTACCTGAAAGTTCGCTTTAGGCGCCATATCTTTAAGCACTTGCTCAATATTATTTTTATTAATTGTTACGCGCTCACGCTCAGATAGTTCTTGGCTATTTTGACCATTTGAGTAGTCACCAATTACTAGCATTTTTAATGGCAATTCACTTTTTTGTGAAGCGCCATCTGTATCAAGCTCTAACGAAATATTGATCCGAGCTCTGGGGATCTCTTTTTGAAATGTATCACTCATGTTTTTTCCTTTGCAGTTTGGTTATCTACCGACTCAATTCCAATTAAACCTCGACATATTAGTCAAGCCCTTGTAACTAAACCCACGCTAATGCTTGTGCTGGGTTAGTTACCATCATTTGCTGACTAATATGTTTAGCAGCTAAACTCATTTCATCTTCTGGCGTTTGTGACAAACTTGCATAACACTGCTTGGAAAATCGCCATACTTCCATGCAAAAACATTGTTGCCATTGCGCTAAATCATGCGCTTTTATTTGTTTTAGTAACACCCCTAACAACGCTAAAGCATGTTCGTAATGCTCAGCTTTTATTAATAACTTAGCCTTTAATAATTGCGCTTGAGCTTTGTCAAAATCGTTTAAAATATTTATTTGATCGACTTTAATTAATGCCGTCGATAACTGCCCTTTTTCGACGTCTTGTATTAATTCGCTATATTGCTCATCAAACGCACTACTTTGGGAGCTAACAGACTCTGTTTTTGCAGAATGTGATAACTCTTTTAAAAACTCTTTATTTACAGATGAACATAACGGGCTTCCATCGTCATACTGTAGGGAAACTAAAGCAGGAAACTGCTCATTTAAATTCACTAATTGTTGTTCAAGCCAATAAACTAGCGGCAATTTATTTAATTTTTTTAATGCATTTAAACTAAGTACTTGAAGGTTTAAATTAAATTGCATAGCTCCTTCCATAAATAACCCTTCGGCTAAATTTAAAGCTTGTTCAGGTTGATCACTTGCCAATGCATTTTCAATTGGAGCAAATGCTGCAGCTCTTGGAGCGGGTAAACGCGTTTTTCCATTTTCGTTAGCCGGTAATGCCAATCTTGTCCAACGTGCAGCTCGCGATAACTTTATTACTCGTTCAATGTTATTTTGTTCTTTATCAAAGTTAAGTAGCTGCCTAACCGCACTTAAATACGCTGTATCTGAGGCAATATCAGCATTACCAATACTAACCTGGCTAGCAACTGCGGCTGGTGCCGAATTATTAGTTTCTGATTTTGGAGCCGTTACAGCTGAATTCTCAGCTAATTTTTGCTCTGTGCTAATCGCTTTTTCTTCTTGCTCTGGTTCAGCTACAGGCACTGGGTTTCGTTTTTCTTGTTCTTTAGCCCACTCATTCAAAGTCGATAGAGGGCCAGATTCGTTATCTAGCAACCCAACACACTGCTCGTTGTATTGGGTTAAAGCAGCTATAAGCTCAGGCCATTGCTCAGCGTTTGTATTATGGCCTTGGGCAACACCTTTTAAACGCTCTTGCTGTTGCAAAAACCATGTATTGACTGCAGCGCGCATTCTGGCTTTTAGTGGGTGTACCTCATCCGTATAAGTAGTCAACAAACGATTAAATAACAATAACGTATGCGTTAAACCTGTAACCCCAAACTCACTTGTTGCAGCTAGTGCTAAATAACTTACTATGCGTAAATCTTTACTTTGAGTGTTGAGTAAATCGGATGCTTGTATAAACATCACTTTAAAGTCAACTTCCCCCACCCCTGATGAAGATGCTTTTAATGCTTTAAATGTTTCTTCATATTTTAAATCTTCTCCACACTTGTTCCCCGGCAGAGGAGCACTTAATGCTTCAAGCCATTCAATCCAGGTGGTATGTGTATGCGGCGCTTTATTACTCATGATTTACACCAACGACGAAGTGCATCGTAAACACTCACGTTATCCATATCAGCAAAATTAAGTGTTTGTGAAGACGGCTGTTTTTCTACTTTTAAATTACATAGATCAACAATATCGTTTGTTTTTTTATCGTATTCCCACACACTATTAAAGTATGACGCTGGAATAGGCCTACAAAAAATGGTTAAGCTTGGCGCTTGATTCTCATCACCTAACTGATAAAAAAACCAAGGCTGCCAATTATGATCTGCCACCATAGATGCAACTAAGTGCAACCAAAACCCGGCAACTAAGGCACTTTCATGACTAAAACTAGGCATTGGTAGGCGAATACCAAACTGACTTCTTAAACACCCTCTATTTGCAATCGATTTAAGCACAGCCGATAGCTCTTCAATTAAAATTGCTCTTTTAGCAATATCGTTCAGGCCTAAATGCTGCCAAAAAACGCTCATCGGAATAGTTCTAAGTTTATCAAGCTCTAGAGTTAAGTTTGGTTGCTGTTTAAGTGCATCAGCTACACGGTTATAATCTTGTGCTTTTTGCTCCATTTCATTAATACTGGCAGCTTGTTTAATATTTTCATTTACACCTAAAAGGTGCTCTATTACTTGGCTTGCAAATAAAAATAGAAAAGCCGGGTGACGCTTATATGTATCAAGCCCACTATGTACAAAAGAGCTAAATGGGTAAAACCGACCACTGCTATCTTTACTTGGCTGCAAAACGCCAAGTAAACCACCATCATCAGCATTGCCAGATATAAAGAACAACGACTTAGTTCCATTCAAGTGGCTTGTATCCGTTGTTTTTCTACCACGGTTTAAATGTGCAAAGCCCTCTTGCAACCAATGATCAAATCCAACCGATTCTCTAGATGAAATATTAAGCTTTACAAAGTCTGGTCTTATTGGTGTTTTACCCATAAAACCAAAGCTGTGTTGCTTAACCAGTGTCGGTGTTTTCTTTTTAGTAAATAAATTAAACATTGCTAGGCGGCCTATTGCATCGTTCGCGATTGCGATTGAGCCAAACTAGGGCTTTGCGAAAACAAAGAGCTTGGTAATGCAAACGACGTAAGCATGTATTTTGAAAATATACCGCTGTTGCGACCTGATTTAAGAGAAAACTGCACCGTTAACGGCTTTTCAGATTTATCTTTTAATTCCCAGGTTGCTAAAAACTCCGTGCCTTTAATCCATTTAACGTTGGCTGAGTTAAGTACTTTTAGTAGTGCCCAAGGCCCGTCTTGCTCGATAGAAATACGACGCCCTTTATTATCTAAACCATACAGAACCGCTTTTTCTGCAGCCCCTCGACCAGGCCACGAAAAATTACGCCATTCTTCAGGCTCATTACGATAACGATAACCTTGCTCACTAAAGCCTAGGTACGTTTCACGAATACCTCGGTGTGGAACCGGCATCATTTGAAAAGTAAAACCAGCACTATCAGCACCGCTAGAGAACAACGAACGAGTTACTTTATTTGCTTTAGTTAAACCATCAAGTAATTGCGCGCTAAAACCAATACCTACACCATTCCATTGTTTTTCTTCCCACACACCGCGGCGTACTTTCATAAATGGTTTGAGTTGGGTATTAATAAAGCTCCATAAAATCCCAGATTCAGAATTCAAAAACTCAGACACATCTGCTATAGCAGCATCAGGGCCTGTTAAGTTAAACGGGTATTTACCAGCTAAACTACTGTTGTACATAGTATAAACTTGGTTTTCCCATTCTTGATTAAGCTGAGTACGTGCTTTTGCCATGACAGTCGCTATACCACCGTGAAGCGGGGCTTTAAATAGCTTATCTAGCGTTTCTTTAGTTTGAGGGTCTAATGCTCGGGTTTGGCTCTCAATAATAATCCACGAAGACTGCAATGCATTACTTTGGCTGTTACCTGAAAGCAAGTCCTGCGCAAATATCATTGCTTGAGCATCATCTTCATTACTCGCTGCCATAGCTTTAATGTCTGAATGAATGCTACTTAATGAACTAATGTACTGCCTTAAGTAATCAGAAGAGTTTTTATCTTCATTAGGCTGCGCAAAACGTCTTAAATCAGCAAATCGGCTTTCAAGCTCTGGCGCTCTAACCGTACTCATTTGAGTAATTGTGGGTGTATTTAAAGCTAATTTATTTGCAACATCAGCAGCCGTCTTACCTATTGAAGCCTGGCTTTTCAAAGGCGCGTCAGCAAGCGTAATATTGTCGTTAATTAGTTTCATTAAATCGTTAAAAGGGCCGTCCATCGATGAAAGGCGTGCAAAATCAATACTTGCATCGTTTAGATCTCTAAATGCAGGTACTTTTATGCTATCTATAAAAGCGAACCAGGTATTGCCGTAGTCTTTAAAGTAATATGCACGCATAGCCTTTGCCAAGGTTTCAGCTTGTGCTTCGTCAACAACATTTTGACCATTTTCATCGCTTGAACCCATAACCCAGTCACCTGAGAATACCAAACGTGAAATACGTTTAATCTCTGGGAATACATATTCCTGCCAACCTAAGTTTGTATAAACATACGGGATTTTATACTTACTTTTAAATACATCACGATTTTTAGAAATCATAAAATCGTTTAATAACAATGGCTTTTTACGTTCAGCAAAACTTGTAATTACTTGTTGATATAACGGGAAAGCCTCTGGCTGGGTATTTAAGTTATCGCGCGCGAGTGCTATTGATGTTTCGTTAGTTTGCCAAAATGCAATTTTACCTGGTTGCTCTATATCGCTACCCATATTTTGTAGGTACATATCAACTAAGCTACTCAGTTGTGTATAAATTGGCGCTTGCTCTTGTGCATTTATGTCTATATGAAAATGCTCAGCAATAAAATTAAGCAATTGCTCTTTAGCAAACTCCGTTGAAATATGCTCAGGGTTCGTACTCATCATTAAATGCATTTTTAGTGCATCATAATACTGCTGACGAATAGTTGCTTTTGCTTCATCTTCATTGTCAAACCACTGAGTTTCGTACTGCTTTATTTGTGCAAGTAGATGCTCTTCACCTGGGTAAGTAATAAGTTGATTCATTTGATTAAATAGTACATTTGCAACACTATTTAAGGTTTCATCACCTTCATAAATACCAAATATAAAATACCACGGAAGTGAATCTTCGTAAGTTTTAAGCTGACCATAGTGCTCAAATAAAGCTAGCGTAGCCGCGAGCTTTTGCTCATCTTTAGCCTTACTTACATTAGCTTCAACAACAGCTTTTACACGTGACTCACCTTGATTAAGTAATAGTTGATTACTCGTGTATGACGTAATAAGAAGTGCTGTAATTGCGGCAATAGATGCCAAGCCCGAAGTAACGGTTAAACCTTTTAACCAGCGTCCTACTAACCGTTTTTTTCTGTTTCCTCGCGTTAAATCCTGCAGCTTAAAAATAACATCATTAAATACGCGGTTAATAAAATAACTTTGAGTAATGCTTTCTTGTTTTTGGTCAACTACAACCGCACCAAATTGATCTCGTACACCATTAGTAATGCGTTCAATAGGCGTTCCTTCTTGCGTACCCGATGTAAAATAAACACCAGCAAACCAAGGAACTTCTTGATACGGATTAGACTTAAACAGCAAGTTAACAAACTCAGTTAACTTAGTTGAAGCCGATTGAAATTGGTTAGGAAAATCTAGTATTAGTTGCTTACGATGCTCATTGCGCTCGCGTGCAACTTTACTTAATCGTTGCTCGCACAGTCGCTCATATAGCTCCTGCATACGAACTTCAAACATTTCCGCAGGATCATTTTTTTGATCTTCACTAATATCGAGTAAGTAAGCACCAAATACTTGCTCACGCTCTTTTTCAGATAAGTCGCTAAAAAAAGGTTCAAAACCACTTATTAAGTCAGTTTTAGTAAAAGTAATATATACAGGAAAGATAACGCCAAGTTGAGTAATTAGCTCCTCTATACGCTCACGTACTAATTTTACATGTTGACGAATTTCTTCACTGTCGGAAGTTAATACATCTGCAACGCTAATAGCCACCATTACGCCATTTATAGGCAGCTTTGGCCTGTATTTTTTAAGGAGCGCTAAAAATGACAACCACTCTTTGTTTTCTGACTGCTCAGTTGTGTAACGCCCTGCTGTGTCAATTAAAATAGCTTGATCTGAAAACCACCAGTCACAATTGCGCGTTCCACCAAAACCTTGGATATGCAATTCACTCGAATTAGAGTAAGGAAAATGTAAGCCCGAATTTGCAAATAAAGTACTTTTCCCTGTAGCCGAAGGGCCAATAATCATATACCAAGGCAAAGCGTATAAAGCGGTATTACCACGATAACCCGCACCTAAATGAGATGCTTTTAAAGACCCCAATGCTTCTTGCATTTTTTCTTTAATTTCGCTTAATTCAGCACTCGAACCGGCATTATGACTTGCTAATTCAGAAGCTAACTTATCGCCTGAGCGCTTAGTCCATAACCAACGAATAAAAATAAATAAAACAAAAACAGCGGTTACAGCACCCATCGCAATTAATTTTTTATCGGTAGTATCTAAACCCACCATGCGACCGGCAAACCACACAATACTCAAAACGGCTATAAAGCCAATAAGTTGACCCGTTGCACGCGATGATACCAAGCCCAATAAAAAATGAACTAAACCGCTTTTATTAACTCTTCCCTGCATTGTGTTACCTATCGTGTTTCGTTGGTTTTATTGAGCTGAGTCAGCACTTCAATTTGGTTGTCTATTACCTGAGTACTCTGCGTTGCTTGCTTATTAATTACATAATGAAATCCAGCAAATAATGAGGCAATAGAACCCAAGCAAATAGCCAAAATCACCCAATAAGGAATATTACGCCCCACCTTCATAGCAAACCCTTCTGCAGGTATACCGTTATCAGATAATTGAGAACTCGGTGTTCCTTTTATATCTTCAATTTGAGCTCTAACATCAACAATTAACGCTTTTAATTGCTCAATGCCTTTAACTTTGTAAATGCCTTCAAAGCCAAGCTGCAGACAAATATAATAAACCTCTAATGCAGCTAGCTTTTGCTCTCCGCCGGTACGCAACTTACCTAAACGTTCAAAAAATTCTTCACCAGCTCGGTTGTTACCAAAAAATTCAAGCTGTAGCGGTCGAGACATCCAATCCATTCTAAAATGAGCACCTGAACTCATAACAAATTCATCACACATAGCCGTAAGAGCAAACTTAACTTCTTGCATTAAACTTGTTGTTACCTGTTGCGAGTAACAATTACGCTCATAGTCATCAAAACTAGTTAGTAAATTTTCTCTAAACTCTTCAAGCTCTAAGTTAGTAGATTGCTTTAGTTTTAATGGTGTTAGCGCATTAATTACAGGCGAAATACACGCGACTAAATCTTGTTCTTTTTGTGCTTCTTGCATAATTTCAACTCAACGTTAATTACGTGCTACGGTAACAATTTCAATTTGTGCACTTTGCAATCCAAATGGTACAAATAGGCTTAATGATTGCTCTTCAATAATTTGCTGCCAAATGAAACCATGCGACTCAAGCCTGAAGTATTCATACCCACTTTTTATGGCCAGCTTATTCGGAGGTCGCTGACAATGCGTTAGTTGTACACCCGCTAAAGCAGATGAAATCATGATATCGAGCTTTTCGCTTGCTCCAACTTTTACTTGGTCACTAAATGTTTCAATCCATTTTGTGTCTTCAGATTCAAAATACACAGCTAAATAAAAGTCGTTATTTGTAAAAGTGGCAGAATCAATAGTGGCAACTTGATAAATAGCGTTAGAGGTTTTTTCAAGTTTCAAGCCCACCATTTTCTTAGGAACAACCCCTTCAAGTAAACGAGTTAATAGGCCATCAAGCTGACCGAATACATTACTTAAATTTTTATGCTGGTATGGTGGTACTTGGTTAACTAAATCGCTGTGCTCAAACATTGAAACTGAACTAATTAAATCAACAAGCTCACAATACAAACGTTCCGGATGAACCAATGACAAGTTTTTAAGATGATCTAAACGCTTGGCTGATGGAGCCATTGCATTAAGTAACAAAAATGTATTCATTTCATTTGGCCCAAAGTCAGTAACTGAGCCATAATTTTTACGTCTACTAAGCAGCACGTTAACTTTTGCATTAACTAAATTAGCAGTTCTGTTTAATAATTCAGTCAAATAAGCAGACGCACTAATATTTAATAAAGGAGGCACAAACTGTTTATTTAAAACAAATGATCCATCTTCCGAGCGACTTATTTTCAAACAGGCAATGGTGTCAAAATAAGTTTTTACATCTGAGTCAGACAGTAATATAAATTTAGGTTTTGCAACTAATACCTCACGACTACGCGACGCATCATGATTATCTTCTAAATCAATATAATCCGCTTCATATGCGCTCAATTGCCCACTCGCCGCATAACCTTCAATATTGCTAACTGTTTTATTTGCAGCAATAGCAATATAAATAACACTCTCTTGGTGGTTATTATCAAGCTCTAGTTTTAAATCATCTTGATGTTGACGATCGAAATCAAGCAAACGGCCATTTTCTAAAAGTAGCTTAAAACTGGTCACTTTTAATATGCCGCGAGCAAGTGCTGATTCATCAATAGCAAAATGCTGTAAACCAAATGCCAACGGTGATATTAGCGCTTGACGTACAACCTGATTTTGATCGTGATAATCGTCAAATAGTTGAAAATGTTGCTGGGCAAGCAAAACACCTTCAGCCCAAACGGGCTTTGCGGGAGCTTTTAAATTCATTACTCAGCCTTATCCACGCCAGGTAACTGAACTTCGTTATTGGTAACCAAAACATCTAATGATGTAGATAACTTAACAGGGCCATCTGCAAGCGGGTAATACGCTTTCCAGTTGTCTCCACTGCGGTCTCTAAATAAAGCCACAATAGCAACAAATCTTGCATTTTCAGCCTGTTCAAACTTAATTTTAGATTGTTCAGAAGGGTGAATTGTTCGCTCTTCTAATGTAATTAAACTATTAGCTAAAACTGACTTATCTGACTTCCATAATTCTTCAAACGTAGCTGTTTTAAAGGTTTGTATATCCGACAATTGATATACCTTTAAAACGACTGGTAACGCTTCATCAAATTGGTTTAAATTTAAGTTATCTGTTGCCTTAACATCTAAACTTACGTTAGTACTCATACAACCAGTTAACATTATAGAAAGTGATAAACCTATAATCGCATTTAAAATAAAGCGCATTTTTTACCTCAATAAATATTTTTATTTAAAATTAAAATTAGTTTTGCAAAGAGTAGCTTCATAAACTGGGCAAATAACTTTATTGAATCTTACATTCGCACAATCAGACCATTTATTAGTTTTAAAAAATCCGAACAAGGTCTTCTTTCTGCTTTTTTCTTGAGAATCAACTAGCAAAGACTGCGTAACAACATCATCTATAGACATAATTAACTTAGTATTTATTAGCGAAAGCTCTTTTATATAAACAGAAACATCACCGTTAATTAAAGTAACTTTTTCATTGCTTTTAGGAGGATTATTTAAAAAAAAGAAAAAGTGTTCTATAGAATTTTCAGAAAAAACGCGATGGGCAGGAATACCTACCTGATCTAGCAGCGAAGAAACGCTGGCAGTAAGTGACCAAGCTAAGGAGTACAAGCTATTTATTTGATTTATAAACTCTTTTTTATTCACAACATGCTCCTTGTCATCAGTTAAACTAAAAAACTCTTAGTCTAAGGCTAGTAATAAATCCATTTATTTGGCGCATAATACAAACACCTAACCGCTATTGTCAACCTATATAAGGTTTAAAATATTAGAATATTAATGCGATTTACGAATTAGAATAAACATTCTAAAAAACAGTTATAAATGAATAATACGCAATAAAACAAAACAATCCCCATTTATGAAACAATCAAAAAGATAATTCAATTTATTTTTAGAGTTACAATTATCCAGTTGATCATTAACACACAAAAAGGTATGTTTACGCCACTAATTTTACCGAGCAGGGATTGCAACGTTTTGACTAAATCTAATTTTTTTTTGAAGGTTAATGACAAAGACTTTAATGTTACTTACCTACATGGCTACGAAAAAATTAATAAAGGCTTTAGTTATTTACTCACCGTTGAATCTTCAGTAAAAATTAATACAGATATCCTACTTGCTAATGCCAGTGTTATTTTTGTTAATAAAAACAAAAAATATCGAGAGCAATGCGGCTTGATTACATCTGTTACCAATATGGGTGTATTCAACAATCTACATCGCTTTAAAATAAACATTCAAGATCGATTATCCACCTTAAAAGACACCTCAAACAGTAAAGTCTTTATTACCGTAAACGTACAAGATGTATTAAATTACTTAGCACAAAAAGCAGGTTATTCATCAGGACAAATCGTTTTTAGGACAAGCTCCGCCTTACCGCATTTAAAGCAATGTGTGCAAGCAATGGAAAGTGACTGGGCCTTTTTTAATCGCTTGATGTCTCAGCATGGTCTTTTTTACTGGATTGAAAGTGAATCAAACACCGAAACACTTGTTATAAGTGACAGCAACCTCAATAGCCCCTACTTAAGTACGGGTGTATTAGAAGTTAAAGCAAACGCGGGGATGAACGCCCAGTACTGGGGTAACTTTGTCGGCTTTATGCACAGTGAAGTAACACAAACCTTATATAATAATGCAGCGCAAAGTAATGCCCATGGACAATTTCAAAAAGTAGCCAGTAACAGTCAATCTTTTTTCGAGCCTGCTGCAAACTCAGACGCCGAAGCATCAGCGCAAACACAAAGCTTTAGCAATGCATTAGCCACACACAATAAACTGGTTACGCTTACGGGTAATGTATCTGATGTATTTGCAGGCTGCTCAATTTCGCTTGACGATAATATGGGGTTTGCTAGTGGTGATTTGCTATGCATTGCAATAGAGCACACCCTTAATCAAGCAAATGACGAAAGCAGCCATGAAGGTGAAACGCACTATCACTGCGTAGCGCAATTTATAGAGCGAGGCACACCTTACAAAGCAATGCCGGAGCCTCATACACCTAAGCCTATGGTATTTCCAGCAACCGTAGAATCTCTCACAAGTAATGCATTTGTAGATGAACACGGCCAATACCGTATTCGTACCGAGTTTGATAAAACAGCTCGCCCAGTAATTCAATCAAGCCCTGCACTAAAAAAACTAGCGCTATATGCTTGTGAAAATCAACCTCAAGCCACTGGCTGGCACTTTCCACTCGTTGGTGGTTCTGAGGTACTTATTGGGTGTATTAATAACGACCCAAATAATACATTTATAATGGGTTTTGCACTAAACGCCGACCAGCCAAGCGTAGTTACAGCCGCTAACCCAACGCATAATCGCTTATTAAGCGCAGCGCAAAATGAACTCATGTTTGATGACGATAAAGATGTACCCAAAGTCATCTTACAAACACTCGCCAGTGAGCACTATATTGAATTAAATGCTATAAAATCAGGCCGCCAATTTATTCAATGGATAAGTCAACTCGGTACTATAAATTTACACGCAGGGCGCGACCTGTGCCTTGAAACCGAACAAAACAATGTTCAGTTTGTTATTAAAAACAATCAATTTATTGATGTTAAAAATACCGTATCGCAAACCACAACTAACAACCATGTAAATTATCAAAGTGGTGGCAGCCAGGCGTTCAGTGGTAAAAATGCAACCCTTACGAGCGAGAATGAAATATCACTCCTCACCGGACGTGCAGTAAAAGTGCATGCACAGAGCGACATACTCCTTAAAACCAATAACAGCGACTTAAAGCTTAATGTACCTACTGGCTCTACGTTTTTACAAACAAACAATAATATAAGCATAACGGGTTCTGGTAATGGCGATTTAATTATTCACAACGCGGGCGGCGAGATAAAACTCGACAGCCAAGGCAATGTTGATATTACCGCCACTAACGTACTCACACTCGATGGCACATTTATAACCTTTGATGGCCCGGTTGATTACGACATAACCAGCCCACAAACAGCGCGGGCACCAAGCAATGCAAGCCCTGCCAATATTAGCCGCATTAGTGATATAACCATTAATGACTCCGGTATTGCTGCAACAACGTCAAGCGTAGTAGATTTACTTTATGTTTATCAAGATGGCAGCCCTGTAAAAAACGCACCTTATACAATTAAATTTGATGATGGGACACAAAGCACAGGCCAGCTAGATGAAGACGGTATAGCGCAATTAACCGATGTACCAAATGGTCAATTTACTATTCAATACGGGGAAGATACACGTGAGTATGAACCACAAGATAACACCACACCAAATCCGCTTTATAAAAGAATAACCCCCGCCTCTGCCATACAAATGAGCAGAGCTGGGCAAACAGCAACACTTGATGAAGCAAGCAACATAGCCAGCCAAGCAGGTGATTGGTTATGGGGAGCACTGCAAGGCGACTTTAATAAAGATCCCACCACGGCACAGATTGTAGTGGGCAGTATTATTTCAATGATACCGGTTATTGACCAAGTCATGGACGTGCGGGATATTTTAGCCAATGTAATGCTACTGACTGATGACGATAAAGCCAACGACAGTGATGGTTGGATTGCCTTTACGCTCACCGCAATAGGTTTAGTACCGGTGCTCGGCTCCGCGGTAAAAGGCGTTGGTAAAGTGGTGATTAAAAACAGCGGCGACACAATAGAAGCCGCAATTGCAGTGTTACGCAAGCTAGGCAAAGGCGACCCTGTTCAGTATTTACGCAAAATCAACTGGCAAGACCTAGGTAAACAAGCAGCCAGCGAAGTAAAAGCCTTTATAAAAGGCCTGCGCGATACGCTTCACGAAATATCAACAAGTTGGCAATACGACCTACTGCTGCCACAGCTTGCCATAGACGGTATGCAAGCAACCATTAAACAGCTTGATGAAATAGCACCTAAAATAGACCAAGGCGTTAAAGGCGCAGCCAGTGAAATTGGCAGTCGCGTAAACAAAGCCCTTGATGAATTCGAACCACCGAAAAGCACCGGTATTGTGGGTAAACCTAAAAAGAGCGTTGCGAATGAATTAGATGCGCCTAAAGGAAATGATTTAAAAGGGGTTGAGAGTAAAAAAGAATTCAATCTTTCAAATTTGAAAGTTAGTGATATCCCGACATTCGATTCAGGAAGCTTCAATAAGTGGTTTGACTCCAGAACACCAGAAGAGTTAGCCGAAATGTATAAAAAACAAGCCCTAAAAAGTAAAATTTCTGATGGCCTTAGAGGAGCTCGCGGTAATCACGAGTTTTTAATGGTTGTAGAAGCGCCTCAGTGGAGTAAGTGGGGAGTTAATGCCAAGCAAGTACAGAATGATTTTGCAATATCAATCTCAGCCTTGAACGAAGGTGGGTTAGCCAAGGGGTGGAAGCATTCAACTGGCTTAAAAGGTTCAAAATCCCCAAACTCTAAACGCGTACACAATGAGCTTCAAAAGATAATTCAAAACTCTAATAGTTTAGATGATTATAAAAAAAATATGTTCTCGTGGGCTGAAAAATGGATCGAAGGCGGTTACAATGGCTTACCAGAAGGTTTTCATCAATAAAGGAATATCAAGTGTCTAAAGTAGATTACTCGAATGAAGTTGATTATTATGAACAAGGTTTCGAAGAGGAAGGTATTGTTTCTGTCTGGTTAGGGATTGAACCTTTGACTAATGACGAAGAGACTGACGTTTTACAGGAGCTTTGCGGTGTAGGTTATTATGATATATCAAGTCAAGAAGGTGAGTGCTTTGATTTTCAAGATACCGATATAACATCTTTAATACACAATATGTCATATTCAAACTCCTTTATTGATTTGGTTGTTGAAGCTGCTAAAAGAAAGAATATTAATTCTGCTAAATGGGTCACCCTACAATACGACTTTAATTATAACCCAGAAAAAGTCAATCGAACTATTTCACCAGACCCCTTATTTATCGGAGCCTTTCCATACAAAGAAGATTAATCAAACACCTATTAGATAGTAACTATTCAGTTTTTAAATTATAGACCTGACTTTTCACCTTGGTCTAAAGGTTCCATCAATTTTAAACCAAATCAATTAGATGGTACTTCAGCTGACTTTGATGCCGTTTATGTGTATATAGCTAAACAGAAAGGTCTTAAAAGTAAGAATGCGGTAAAAAACCTGTTAAAAACTTGGTTTAACTCCACATCATTCGAGTGGTACATTAATCCAGCTTGTGCCTACAAAACTACATGGTAACTACACATTGGAGCTGCTTCTGATTTAAGGAAAGGAATTTAAAATGATTGATAAATTAATCACCGCCCTAGATGCTTCAGCGCTTTATATAAGTAGTGAAAAGGTCACAACAATAAAGGATGTCGAGCATGAGTTTAAAGTTGCTTTGCCAAAAGAATTAAAAAAATTACTATCAAGATTTGACTCTTCCATTATTTTTAACAATGGGGCAAAGATCATCCCCTTTCAGAAAACTCCTTATACAAATAATGACGGGTACCTGCCATTTGAAATAGTTTATGGTCTAGAAAATAGTGATAATAACCTTGTAAAAAAGAATCGCATGTATAAACAATTGAATGATGAAGGTTTTTTTATATTTGGTGAAAGTAGCGGTGGTGACCAATTATGCATCCATAAAGAAAATATGAAAGTTTATTGTTGGGATCACGAAAGCAGCGAAAACAATAATGAATTTTTTGAAGTATTTGCTAATTTTGATAACTTCCTCTCTAATCTAGAGCCTGACAATGCAAATATGGCGCAAAAAGAGATTGATTCTGCTAACTCATTTTTAGACTTTTAGTTTTTAAAAATGCTCCATTTAATAATACATGCACCTACAGCTAAGGACAGCCTATGCAACTCGACATTATAAACACCCTAAAACTATGAAAAAATTAAATTTAAAAAAAAGAGTTTCAATTACACATGATGAGTTAGATTCATTAGAAATGTTTTTTAATATTAACTTACCGATTAGCTACAGGGAGTTTATTTTAGAATTTAATGGTGGATGCCCAGATAAAATTACTATAAAAATTAACTCTGAAGAGCGCGTATTGGAAAGGTTTTTAATAGTTTCAGAAGATGAAAAGCTCGGTAATGAGTTTAAGCAATACGAAGTTAAAGTCGTAATGGCTCAAATTGAGGAAAGACTTACAGATAACGAAGACTTGGTTGGAGCCGAGACCTTACCTTTTGCTTACCTTTTTGGTGGTGATTTTTTATGCCTAGATTTCAAAGAAGATGCAATAAATCCTAAAGTAGTAATATGGGATCATAATGAGTCTGAAGAGTTATCGCCTGTTTTTTACAAGGCTTTTGATAATTTCCAAGAGTTTCTTGATGCGATGCCTTTCGGCTAACACATATTTACAAACTTTATGCTTGATCATTCAATTTAAAACTCATTTATGATGCTAAGGAAAGCCAATGCAACCCGATATTAAAAACATCCCGCAACACCTAGGTCAGTACCTTTATCAGCAAATAGATGAGCCATGGCATGAAGCTCAGCTTATTTTAGATTGCGATAATAATAATGCGATCGAGTGCAAGTCCCACTTTATTAAATCAGATAACGAAACACAGCATGCAATTGCTGTATCTAAAAATATAACTGAGTTATTCAAAACGTTATTTGACCACGCCATTAAAAATGAGACTGAAAATTGGCAACGCGCTATTTTTACTATCACTCGTCAAGGCCAATTTAACCTAAACTTTGAGCGCGATAATGATGAAGAAGCAATCGCTGCTGTTGAAATACATAAATAAATAAGATCAATCACAATCAAACTTCACCACCCTTTTTAGAGATATTTATGACTACTTTAACTAAGCAACTTATATTTATATCCCTCGCTTTAACGCTAGCTGGGTGCGATAAAGTGACAGTGAGCACCGTTACTGCATTATTAGCGCCCGCTGAAAAAATACAGGCGGCCTCCCCTGAAGCAAGTGACTTTCAAGTTAACGGCTGCAATTTAACTTATAAAGACCAATCACTGATTTTTAATACCAGCATTGATGAATGGGTTAAAATACTTGGCCCATACGACAGAGTCACTCACTTGGCAAACGATGTGTACTTTTGGGATGACTTAGGTCTCGGCCTTTTTTCTAGCACTGGCAAACACAGAGCTGATGAACTTCAGTTCGAATTTAATGAAACTATTGCCTTTAGTGAAACAAATATTAAAAATACCTACTCAGAAGACATGAGAAAAACAAAAAGGGAGGCTAACGAATCTCGCTCTAAAACGCCATTTACTCAAACGCTTTGGGTTAATGGGGCTGCAATTAAAGGTAACTGGGATATGAGTAAAGTAAATAATCAACTGTACGCATTTAATCCAAAAAATTCCCATTACTTTGGTGAGGCGTATATGCCCACTATTTTTGGTTCACGTTTTGCTTGCGATAAAGAGGCTCCCCCCTACTTTAATGAGGGCGAAATTGGCATTAGAGTAGATGTAAACCCACAGAATAAAAATGAAATAAAAGTACTAACTTTGCGTGTTAAACTTTTTTCTGAGGAATACCTAAAAGATAGAAAAGCCACACCGTCTTTATCATCTCGTTATTTTAAAAATGTCGCTGAGCGAGTCGTTGTTCAATAACTAAACGATAAGGAAAGCCAATGCAACCCGACATTAAAAACATCCCGCAACAACTTGGTCAGTACCTTTATCAACAAATAGATGAGCCGTGGCTTGAAGCACTCCTCATTTTAGATTGCGAGAATAACAATGTACTTGAATGCAAAGCCCACTTTATTAAACCAGATGACGATACACAGCATGCAATTGAAGTATATGAAAATATAACTGCGTTGTTTAAAACGTTATTTGACCACGCCATTAAAAATGAAGTGGAAGATTGGCAACGCGCTATTTTTACAATTACGCGTAAAGGCCAATTTAACTTAAACTTTGAACGCGATAATAATGACGAAGAATTAATATCCGCTGTTAAAACATATTAAGTATTAATGTAACCCGCTCTTTAACAACACGGATGTTGTGAGGTTAGGCGCTAAAAATTAGCGCCTAACCTTTCAAGTAATGGTTGCTTTTGACGGTTAACGCCCTCATTTACTTCTCATAATAATATAAGCATTGCAGGCGGCGAGATAAAACTCGACAGCCAAGGTAATGTTGATATTACCGCCACTAACGTACTCACACTCGATGGCACATTTATAACCTTTGATGGCCCGGTTGATTACGACATAACTAGCCCACAAACAGCCAGTAGCCCAAGCACCGCAAGCCCTGCCAGTATTAGCCGTATTAGTGATATAACCATTAATGACTCAGGTATTGCTGCAACAACGTCAAGCGTAGTGGATTTACTTTATGTTTATCAAGATGGTAGCCCTGTAAAAAACGCACCTTATACAATTAAATTTGATGATGGAACACAAAGCACAGGCCAGCTAGATGAAGACGGTATAGCACAATTAACTGACGTACCAAATGGTCAGTTTACTATTCAATACGGGGAGGATACGCGTGAGTATGAACCTCTAGATAACACCACACCAAATCCACTTTATAAAAGAATAACCCCCGCCTCTGCAATACAAATGAGCAGAGCTGGGCAAACAGCAACACTTGATGAAGCGAGCAACATAGCCAGCCAAGCAGGTGATTGGTTATGGGGAGCACTGCAAGGCGACTTTAATAAAGACCCTACAACGGCGCAGATTGTGGTAGGCAGTATTATTTCAATGATACCGGTTATTGACCAAGTCATGGACGTGCGGGATATTTTAGCCAATGTAATGCTACTTACTGATGACGATAAAGCCAACGACAGTGATGGCTGGATTGCCTTTACGCTCACCGCGATAGGTTTAGTGCCTGTGCTCGGCTCCGCGGTAAAAGGCGTTGGTAAAGTGGTGATTAAAAACAGCGGCGACACAATAGAAGCCGCAATTGCAGTGTTACGCAAGCTAGGCAAAGGCGACCCTGTTCAGTATTTACGCAAAATCAACTGGCAAGACCTAGGTAAACAAGCAGCCAGCGAAGTAAAAGCCTTTATAAAAGGCCTGCGCGATACACTTCACGAAATATCAACAAGTTGGCAGTATGATGTGCTATTGCCACAGCTTGCCATAGACGGCATGCAAGCCACCATTAAACAACTTGATGAAATAGCACCTAAAATAGACCAAGGCGTTAAAGGCGCAGCCAGTGAAATTGGCAATCGCGTAAACAAAGCCCTCGATGAATTCGAGCCGCCGAAAAGCACCGGTATTGTGGGTAAGCCTAATAAGACCGTTGCGAATGAATTAGATGCGCCGAAAGGAAATGATTTAAAAGGGGCCGCAGTGAAAAATAGAAAATTTGGTCCTGTGGAAGGTGAAACAGAACCAAGCTGGGGTAAACTACTAAGAAAATATGGCGCAGGAGAACCACCTGAAAGTATGCAGAACCCGCATGCCCATCATTCTATATTTAAAAAAGGGCGGGGTAAAAAAATGATTGAATATCTTGACGAAAGTAAAGATATTGTAGAAAGGTATGATATAGACTGGTACAAAGGGCCTGAAAACTTAGGATGGGCGCCGAACAAAAACCATAGTACAAAAGCAGCAAAAGCTGTCAGAGATTACTTAGTTAAAGTTGAGCAAAACAGCCCATCAAAAGAGTCAATAATTAAAGCCTTACAAGAAATCAAAAAGCATTTTGCAAACGATACTATACATACACTTTATTAAAGAGAGAAATTCATGGATATGCCTTTACTTAGAAAAAAAATTGAATCGGCTATTAAAGATTGTTGCTTAGAACTAAAAGCAAATCATGGGCAGTCCAATTTTTATAGTTTCGCATTATATAGTGACTCTGAAGCAGCATCTGTAGCCCCTTCTGCAAATACTAAAGATTATCTAAATGAATTAATAAGTGATGATCCAAGTGATGCAACTTATTATAAGTGGAGCCCAGGAGAATGGCAGTTTGAAGGTGTAGGAGCAAAACATTTTAATGAAATATCTAAGGAACTATTTTTTCTAAGTAGTAAAGCCAATAGCAGTTCCGAAAAATCAAAACATAGAAACATTATCTTTAACTGTATTGTTGAGGCACTAATCAATGTTCATCAATCTGGATTTTTTAATTCATTTGCACAAAACCCAATAATAGTTTTTTCTGTAATTGGAAATGAGGATATAAAAGAAGAAGTACGTTGGATCTCAGAACTTAACAGCATAGAGGAGGCTGAAGAATTTGAAAGTTGGATTTATACTCTATAGCTAAAACAGTTTCTCTCTCAAAAGTAACGCTAAGGACAGCACATGCAACCCGACATAAAAAACATCCCGCAACACCTAGGTCAGTACCTTTATCAACAAATAGATGAACCGTGGCTTGAAGCTCAGCTTATTTTAGATTGCGAAAATAGCAATGTACTTGAGTGCAAAGCCCACTTTATTAAAACGGATGACGAAACACAGCATGCAATTGCTGTATCTGAAAATATAACTGAGTTATTTAAAACGTTATTTGACCATGCTATTAAAAATGAAGTTGAAGATTGGCAACGCGCTATTTTTACTATCACTCGCCAAGGCCAGTTTAACTTAAACTTTGAGCGCGATAATAACGATGAAGATACTTTATTACTTTAAATAAGCAGTACAAGCATAGCGTTCAATTTATTTAATACTTCATAAATTAATAACAATAATTGAACCTGAGCTGGATACATATTAAACTGTACGCCAATTTGTTTTTTAAACAAACGAAAGTCAAGGAAGACGAGTTAGGTACCCCAACTTATTAATACTCCTCCATGATATTTCGTGACATTTAACATTTATTATTTAAAATAATTTTACGGAGTACCTATGAAAAAATTAAGCGCACTTTTGGGTTTACTGTTATTAAGCGGTTGTTCTACACCTCCTCCAGCCCAAGAAACTGAGCAAGTAGTTTTAGAACCTATTGCAGAGATTAACGAAGTAGCTGCACCAATTTCATTAACTGTTATTACTAACCCTGCTGATGCTCGCGTTCGTATTATGAATATCAACCCTGTTTACAAAGCTGGTATTGAGCTTAAAGAAGGTAAATACGATATTGAAGTAAGCAAAGCAGGATACCTTACTTACAGAAAATGGGTTTCAGTTGATAAAAAAACAATACTAACTGTTGAACTCGATACAATGGAAGCAAGCCAATCGGCTCAGTAAGCTTCTCAGTACGTTTTAGTTTATATGCCTTAGCCTGGTTAATTTAATAACTGGCCTAAGGCATATTAAATCCTTCATAAAGCCACAAATATCCTACTGCGAAATAACTACCAACATTCACTAAAATACATAACCACAACACAATAATAAAACGTCGCTTTTGCGATTTATGACGAAGTAATTGTTGAGCAAGTAATGCCCCCGGCCATCCTCCAAATAATGTAAGTAGCTGCAGTGTACGCTCTGGCGTGCGGTTTACTTTTGTATGTGAAGAGCGCTTAGCTTGTCGCTTATCCCACGCGTACATTAAAAAAGTTATAGCACTTAATACACTTATATAACCAGGTACATATATTGGTATATAAACAGGTAAGTATTGCAGCGGGTAAGCTAACCAAATGGCAGCTAAATAAAGCAATGAGAATGTGATTAATATTTTCTTTATCAATTAATTATCACCTATACTGGGCTTATAAGAGCCTAACAACGAGAGCCAAATTATGACATATTTTAAATCGCTATTCTTAGCATTATGTTTATGCACATTTAGTAGCTTTGCTAATGAAACTGCCAGTAACCTTGATAAAGAGCTAGAAGTGTTTAAACCTTACTTAGGAACGTGGCAAGCAGACTTTAAAGTACCAGAAGGCGCTAAAAAAATACAAGATGTTGGCCGTTGGGAACGCGCTTTAAACGGTAAAGCTATTCGTACCATGCACTCGATTAACGAGGGTGAGTATGGCGGTGAGTCGATGATTTTTTATGATAGCAAAAAGAAGTCACTCGTATTTTATTATTTCACTACGGCAGGATTTTACACTAAAGGCACAATAACGGTATTAAGCCCTACTCAGTTTGTAGCCTATGAGGAAGTAACAGGCAGTAAAGAGGGAGTGACTAAGGTTAAATCTACTAGTGATTTAAAAGACGATAAGTTTATTGTATCGACCTCTTACCTTAAAAAGGGTGAGTGGACAAAGCCCGAACAACGTATTTATACACACAGTACAAAAACGGTTAAATTTAAATAGCCGCGATTTATAAACACAAAAAAGGCAGCCTAGGCTTAATGCCAGTCAGTTAAGCTGACTGGCATTTTTCTTTTTATGGGGATACTTAGATGGTTTTGGCTTAACCCATCGGGGATATCTTCTATCCTCTCGTCTAGCTGGAAGCTTAAATAAGACCAGTGTATTGAGTAAGTGCTGCCAGTGTATTG
>NZ_JADYXO010000003.1:0-250314 GCF_015864295.1 Pseudoalteromonas sp. NZS127_1
TAGGCGATAACGCAGCATAAATACCAAACATGCGCTGCCCTTTGGGTTCTTTCTAGGGACGATTAACTCTTTGTTGCTCGGTTTTTACTTAGCCCACTAGGTTACAAACCTCGCGCCGCGATTTAATCGCCCCTAGATTGAACAAATTTCAATCCACAAAGATCAACACGCCCTAGTAGATTAGTTTAATTACGCTAAGGGTTTTTAAACCCTTTTCATGCGTAAATTAAGTAAACCTTGCTCTTTATTGGCTATATTATTGTAGGTAATAAAGAGCGAGCTTTTAGAAACCCCTCTTGAGATAGCACGTATTTAGTGCCTATATACTTGCAGTTAGTTTTTTCTTAAAACGTTGATGATAACCACAAACGTAATTTTAGTGACCATAACGGCTGAATGCCTGTTAGCCCTTGCGTCATTTTATTATCTTTTAAGATTATATAAGATGGCGTGACTTGCCCTTGCCAATCGGCAAATATCTCACCGTGTTGATCGTTGACAGTGGTAAAACTGTAGCCATGATCATTTAGATACTCATGTAGTTTTTGATCCGAGCCTGATTTTATTGCGATACTCACGACAGGGTAGTTATTCTCGTTTGCGAGTTCGTTTATGGCAGGGGAGGTAATACTACAAATAGGGCACCAAGTTCCCCAAAAATAGACAAGTGTTGGTTTATCTTGGCTCATTGCTGACAAATCAATGTTTTGCCCTTTATAATCTATTAATTGTAATTGAGGATTTGCTGGCATAACAGGTTGTCGCCACCAATTGACAGCGTTATAAATTACGAAAAATATGAAACCATATATCAACACACTTTTTAATATTGATAGGCCTTTTTGTTTTGGCGTTTTTTTAGGTGTGTCTTTTTTATTTTTGGTACCCGTTGTCATAGTTGCAGCTTTACCCTAAGTGTTTTTTACTTTAGTTATTTGCAAAAGTTTCTAACTTAAACCAGCAACCAAGTAGCAGTACCTAAAAAGGCGAATATACCCACAATATCTGTCACCGTGGTTAGCACCACACTCCCTGCAAGTGCTGGGTCTATATTCATTCTTTTAAGAATAATAGGGATACTCGCACCAGCAACACCTGCCACCACTAAGTTCATAAACATAGCGAAGGCGAGTACGCCACCAAGCATAAAGTCCCACTGCCATAGGGCAATAACACCTGCTATTAACAACGACCACAAAACACCGTTTAACGCGCCAATAGCAAGCTCTTTCATCATCAAGAAACGTTGGTTTGTTTGATTTATATGACCTACCGCAATACCACGAATAACAAGCGTTAATGATTGGCTACCTGCAACACCGCCCATAGAAGGGACAATACCGTTAAGTACAGCTAAAATAGGTAAAACATCTAAAGTGCCTTCAAAAAAGCTAGCTACAAAAGCAGCTGCAAGTGCAGTTAGTAAGTTGACACCTAACCAAACTGAGCGTTTTTTAGAGCTTTTTAGTACTGGCGCAAAGGTATCTTCTTCATCATCAAGGCCGGCTAAGCCCAATAAACTATGCTCAGCATCTTCGCGGATTACGTCAACGATGTCATCGATAGTGACACGGCCAAGGAGCTGATCGTTATCATCGACTACGGGGGCCGATATCCAATTATGACGTTCAAATAATTGCGCGACTTCACTTTCATCCATTGAGATTGGAATGGATTCACAATCTTCATCCATTAAATCGCGAACAATCTTTTCTGGCGGGTTAGTTAATAATGTACTCAGCGATAAAGCGCCTATAAAGCAGTTATGCTTATCAACAACGTACAAGTCATCGGTACCTTCTGGTAACTCGCCACGTAGCCTAATATACCTAAGTACAACATCAAGCGTAACGTCAGGGCGAATGGTCACCGTATCGGTGTTCATTAGCGCGCCAGCAGAACGCTCTTGATACGAAAGTGCTTGTGTTGCACGTTCACGGTCTTGAATGTCCATCGCGCTAACAACGTCTTTATAAACGGTGTCCGGCAGACTACGTAATACTTCACCTAAGTCATCGTGGCCCATATCTTCTGTTGCGGCTGCAATGTGCTTAGGTTCCATTTGGGCAATAATGCCTAAACGAACATCTTCTGATAGTTCTTCAAGAACATCGCCTTGCACATCAGGATCAACCAACTGCCAAAGGAGTCGGCGAATTTTATGCGGTGATGATTCTAATAATAATGCGGTATCACAAGGAGCTGTTTTTGCGAGCATGCGCCTAACTTGAACAAATTGACCACTATTGAGTGACTTAGTCACCTGTTTTAGTTGCTGTAGTGGGTAATCTTGTTCAAAAGCTTCAGGCATTGGCGTCCTTTATAAATTTTTATATTATTTTATGGGGAGAGGTGAGTTAACTGGCGTCACTAACCGTATTTATTTTATATATCTGTTTTAGTTGGGGCATTAGTAATGCGAGCATTATTTTTATAACTGTTTATTCTTGTTCATTAAAACGTTGTGCTATTAATTCTCCAACAGCATGTAAAGCTTGCTCAGAATCGGGGCCTTTGCATACAACTTTTACTTCTTTGCCTTGGCTACTTTCAAGTAACATTAGTGCAAGTACGCTATCGCCTGCGGCTTCTTTGTCATCTTGAAATAATGTAATTGTCGCATCAAACTGCACTGCCAATTGGGCAAGCACGGTGGCTGCTCTGGCGTGCAATCCTAATTTGTTTTTTATTAAAAAAGTGTCTTCACAATGCATAACTTACTCTACTTAAGCTGAACAGGTGATTATTCAGCTATATTATTTTTCTTGTTCGCGATGGCGAATTTTCACATTGGGATGTGTCATTGCAAAACTTTCACCGATAGTTTGCGCTAAATATACAGAGCGGTGTTGCCCGCCTGTACACCCAATGGCAATGGTTAAATAACTGCGGTTATTTCGCTCTAAGTGCGGTAACCACGTTTGTACAAATGTTTGAATTTGCCATGTGAATTTTTGCACTATGCTGTGATTGGCCAAATAATCTTTAACAGGTTGATCTAACCCATTTAAAGGTTTTAATTCAGGTTCCCAATGTGGATTGGGTAAAAAGCGTGCATCAAATACGTAATCTGCTTCTTTTGGTATACCGTATTTAAAACCAAACGATTCAAACGTGACAATCAGTTGCTTATCTTTTTTACCTAAAATCTTTTCACGAATAGATTCAGCAAGTTGATGAACGCTTAAATCAGTTGTATCTATCATAAAGTCGGCGCGGGTGATTAATACATCAAGTAATTCTTTTTCTTTTTTGATGGCTAAATCAAGAGGCAACGAGTCAATTGATAGTGGGTGTAATCTACGAGTTTCAGAAAAACGTTTGATCAATGTTTGATCGTCGCTATCTAAATAAAATAACGTAGGTTTTGCAAAGCCAGGCAAGTATTCAAGAATATCGTTAAATTCATCTTGTTGTTTAGGGATGTTACGCACATCAATGCTAACAGCAATTTTATCATAGCTATCAGACACACTGCGAACTAATGAAGGAAGCAAGTTAACTGGAATATTATCTACGCAATAATAACCTAAATCTTCTACAACGCGTAAAGCAACCGACTTTCCAGAACCAGAACGGCCGCTTATGATAATTAACTCCATTTAACACCCTTTATAAAACTATGATTGATTGACAATAACTTGGTAAAGCTCAGTATCTGATTTTGCACTGCGTAACTGTTTACAAAAATCTTTGTTGTTTAGTTTATCAGCAATGGTTGCTAGAGTCTTTAAGTGCTGCTGGTTATCGCCATCTGGTACGATGAGTGCGACGAAAATATCAACAGGGCGATTATCGATCGCATCAAAATTTATTGGAGTTTCGCTAACGAGTACTAAAGCCAAAGGCTCTTCTGCACCGCTCATTCTTCCATGAGGAATGGCAATGCCACGCCCTATACCTGTACTACCCAATTTTTCTCTGCTCATTAAAGCATTAAGAATATCTTGTTGCGGTAAATACGGAAGTTTGTCGTGAGCAAGTTCGCTAATGAACTCTAAAATTCTTTTTTTGCTATTAAAAAGGACCGCAGCTTTGCTGCAGTCCTGGCATATAAGTGAGCTTAATTTCATCATATTAGTGTCGAGCAAGCTTCTCTTTGTGTTTAATTACTTGTCGATCGAGCTTGTCGATCAACGAGTCAATGGCGGCATACATATCTTGATGTTCTGTAGAGGCAAATAGCTCAGCACCGCTTACGTGTATGGTGGCTTCTGCTTTTTGATTTAATTTTTCTACATCGAGAATGACATGAACATTATTAATATGATCAGAGTGTCTTTCTAGCTTCGCAAATTTGGTATTAATATAGTCTCTTAGTGAATCGGTTAATTCTACGTGACGACCAGTTAAGTTTAGTTGCATAAGCATTACCCTCTTTTTTTTGCGTCTTAAATCAAACTTTTACGCTGATTTGACGGTGGAATAGCCAGAGATTCGCGGTATTTTGCGATTGTACGTCTCGCTACTTTAATTCCTTGCTCAGCCAATATATCCGCTATTTTGCTATCACTCAATGGTTTTGCTGAGTTTTCTGCTGCGATTAATTTTCGGATAAGCGCACGGATTGCTGTAGATGAACATTCACCACCGTTTTCGGTGCTTACATGGCTTGAGAAAAAATATTTAAGCTCAAATATACCACGGGGTGTGTGCATATACTTTTGGGTTGTTACGCGCGAAATTGTTGATTCGTGCATTTCTACCATTTCAGCAACATCATTTAAAACCATTGGTTTCATGGCTTCAGGACCGTGTTCAAAAAAGCCTTGTTGTTGCTTAACAATACAATTTGTCACTTTTAATAGCGTGTCGTTTCTACTTTCTAAGCTTTTAATAAACCATTTAGCTTCTTGTAAATGCGAGCGAATAAACTGGCTGTCACCACTGGATTTTACAGTGCGAGACATTGCCGCGTATTGGCTATTAACACGAATTTTAGGCATGCTGTCTGGGTTTAACTCAACAACCCAGCGGCCTTTAATTTTTTTAACTGACACATCAGGAATAACATACTCAGATTCTTCTCTTACAATAGTATCTGCAGGTTTAGGGCTAAGAGTATGTATTAATGTCATTACTTCCTTAAGCTCTTCTTCTTTGAGCTTAGTTTTCTTCATTAATGTACGATAGTCACGAGCAGCTAATAAATCAATATGCTCGGTTAAAATCATTTTTGTTTCATTAATGTAAGGTGTTTCTTTATCAAACTGGTTAAGCTGAATACACAAACACTCTTGTAAACTACGTGCAGCAATACCAACAGGATCAAACAGTTGGATGCGTTTTAATACAGCTTCAATTTCATCAAGTTCGACTTCGTTATCATCTTCGTTTTCTTGATTAAAGCTTTCTAAAATCTCTTCGCAGCTTAGTGTTAAAATACCTGAATCATCGACGGCTTCTACAATAGCAATAGCAATAGCTTCGTCTGTAGGGCTAAATGGCGTTAGTTGTAACTGCCACATTAAATACTCATGGAGCGTTTCAGTAGAGGCGCCTTGGTATATTGATTCGTCTTCAGGCATCGGACCCGATGATGCTGCTGGGGCGGCACTCATGTACTCATCCCAACTAACATCCATAGCCATGTCGTCACTTAGCGTGTCTTTTGCAAGTGCTTCACCACTATCTTGTTCGTATTCGCTTGGAGCATCATCGGCAGATGCGCTAACAGTTATGTCATCTGTATCTGCTTTTTGCTCGTTTTTACCTGCAGCGTCTTCTGAATAGTCTGCTTCTTCAACCTCTAATAGCGGGTTGCTGTCGAGAGCTTCTTGTATTTCTTGCTGGAGATCCAATGTACTGAGTTGCAACAAACGAATAGCTTGTTGCAGCTGTGGAGTCATTGTAAGTTGCTGGCCCATGCGCAGCTGTAGTGATTGCCTCATGTATCTCTAACAATCCTTTTATGTTGTTATAATTAATACTAGCAGATGCTTAAAGACATGGCGTAAATGTTACAGCCTAAATTGCTCGCCTAAGTAAACATCGCGTACTGTTTTATCATTTAATACGTGTTCTGGAGTACCTGATGCAATCAGCTCCCCATGAGAAACAATGTAGGCTTTTTCACAAACATCAAGGGTTTCTCTTACGTTATGATCGGTAATTAATACACCAATCCCACGATTTTTAAGATGTTCTATTATTTTCTTTATGTCTAATACCGAAATCGGGTCAACACCTGCAAATGGTTCATCCAGTAATATAAATTTAGGATCTGCTGCCAGCGCACGTGCTATTTCAACACGACGACGTTCGCCACCCGACAATGCCATACCTTGGCTATCACGAATGTGTTGTATGCTAAATTCATCTAATAATTTATCGAGAGTGTCTTCTCTAGCTTGTTTATTTAACTCTTTGCGCGTTTCTAAAATGGCCATTAAGTTTTGATAAACAGTCAGCTTTCTGAATATTGAAGACTCTTGCGGTAAGTAGCCAATGCCTAATCTAGCACGACTATGCATAGGTAAAAGAGTAATATCGTTATCGTCTATCGATATTTTACCTTTGTCGCTAGGTACAAGTCCTACTATCATATAAAACGTGGTAGTTTTACCTGCGCCGTTAGGGCCAAGTAAGCCAACAATACTGCCAGCTTTGACTTCAAGGCCGACGTTTTTTACAACTTCACGGCCTTTATAGCTCTTTGCTAATAGCTCTGCTTTTAATGTGCTCATGGTTGACCTTTGTCGCTTTTTTTACTTTTTTTAGTCTCGATTGGTACTAAAATTGTGTGAACGCGGTCAGTTGAGTTTTCATCTTTTTCGGCACTGATTAGCTGCTGCTCTATATCGTAGGTAATGCTTTTAGCATTTATTTTTTGTCCCGCTTGCGATACTTGTGCATTACCAACAAGCGTTAAAAAACGCTTAGATACATCATAACGTACTTCGTCAGCACTGGCGCTCATAGTCGTGCCATCTGATTGCTTTTCTTCAAAGTGCGCAGGGCTACCTGTAGCAATTAATAATTGTTTATTATCGCCAAGTTCATCGCGTTTATGTACTTCTAAGCGGTCGGCTGTGATACGGCGGTTACCGTGAATAATTTCAACGTTTTTCTCAAAAATCCCGACATTAGCTTTTAATTGACCTTCTTGCTTATCGGCGCTTATTGAAATTTGATTTGCAGCCGGTTGCGTGTTTTGCTCTGCAGCACTACTATTAAACGCTAGTATAAGTGTAGGAATAATAAGTGATTTTAATATTTTATTGGTCATAATATATGGTTCGCGTATGGTTAATTAGTTTTATCACTTCGGTTTTTAAGTCGGCTTCTAGGCCTTTACCAGTGATTTTTAAATTGGGTCCAGTGATGATAACGGGTTGCTCCGAACGCATTGTTAATAGCTTTATATCTACCTGAATATTATCAGCATTGATTTTGTCTATCATGGCGTTATCGGTTAAGTTTTTGGCAACCACATTGCCTTCTAAAATTAATTGTTTGTCTTCGTATAATGTTGCTTCGTCTGCATTTATTTGCCACGTTTGCTTTTCGTTATATAAAGTAAAAATAGGTTTTTCAAAAAACGTAAAACCTAATTGTTGATATAGCTCCATTTTAGCCGCAGTGACTTTGTGGCTAATTTTACCTTGTTCGTCATAGGCTGTTTGTTTGAGTTCTATGGCTATGTAATCAGGCTTGGCAATAACTTCAGGCTCAGTCTGAGGCACAATATTTGTTTGTGTAAAATAAGGGTACCAAAGCCAAACCATACAGCTAATGAATAAAACGCTTAATATTATGCGCGCTGCATTCATGAACTAGTGCCTTGTGTAGTCAATGCTTTACCATTTTCAAGCATAAGTAAGTCGGTGAGCTCTCTTACTGCACCAAAGCCGCCAGGCATTTGCGTTACATAGTGTGATAAACGTTTAATAAGTGGATGGGCATCATTTACTGCAACAGCAAAGCCGACTAATTCCATAACGGGCATGTCAGGACCATCATCACCGATATAAGCAATTTGTTCATCGCTAAGGTTGAGTTTGTCTTTTAGCTCTTGATAGGCAATGAGCTTATTTTCTTGGCCTTGATAAATATGCTGTACGGTTAAGCTGCTCATACGTTGTTGCACTATTTGTGAATGACGACCAGTAATTACAGCCACTTCAAAGCCACTGTTTATAAGCGCTTTAATGCCAAAACCATCTTTTGTATTAAATGCTTTTAGCTCTTCACCTTGATTACCAAGGTAAATACGGCCATCAGAAAATACACCATCAATATCGCATATAAGTAGTTTTACTTTTTTAGCGCGTGCTTTTGCATCATCGCTCAGCGGTTGATAGAGTTCTTCAAATTGCATTTATAATACTCCTGCTTTTAATAGGTCTTGCATGTTTAATGCGCCAATAGGTTGGTTTTTCTCATTGACGACGATTAAGCCATTTATACGTTTGTGTTCCATAATATTAAGCGCTTCAGCAGCCAAAATATCTTGCGTAGCCGTAGTGCATGACTTAGTCATAACAACATCTATTTGTGTTGTATGAATATCAATTCTTTGCTCTAAAATACGACGCAAATCGCCATCGGTAAATAATCCCACGAGCTGCTGATTTTCATCAACAATGGCTGTCATACCTAAACCTTTAGCAGACATTTCAATGAGGGCGTCTTTAACTGTTTGTGAAACGCTAATAATAGGTGTATTTGCGCCGCTGTGCATAACATCTTTTAAAGTAAGTAATAAACGCTTGCCTAAACTACCACCTGGGTGAGATAGCGCGAAGTCATCAGCTGTAAACCCGCGAGCTTCTAATAATGCAACTGCCATGGCATCGCCCATCGCAAGCGTTGCAGTGGTACTTGATGTAGGAGCTAGACCCAATGAACAGGCTTCTTTTTCTACTTTAATGCACACATGCACATTAGCAAGGGTCGCCATGGTTGATTGCGTATTGCCAGTCATCGATATCATTTTGGCACCAAGTCGTTTTAAAACAGGAATGATATTTAAAACTTCGCTGGTCTCACCTGAATTAGAAATAAGCATAACCACGTCATTTTTAGTGATCATACCTAAATCACCATGACTTGCTTCACCAGGGTGAACAAAAAATGCAGGACTGCCAGTGCTTGCAAGGGTTGCTGCTATTTTATTGCCAATATGACCTGATTTACCCATACCAATGACAATAATACGGCCTTCACAGTCGTACATTAATTGGCATGCGTTATGAAAATTCTCATCTACATATTGTGCAATATCACTAAGTGCTTGGCGCTCAACATCTAAAACGCGAAGGCCTTGTTCAATAAAATTTAGCGTTGCCATCATTTACCCTACTTGACTAAAAATATACCCTTGGTAACCCAAAAACGCTATTAGCAATAAGCCGCCTTCTACTCTATTGATACGTTGGGTGCCTCTAAAGTTCAATGACATAATAATAAGAGCAAGTGTTGCGCCAATCATAATTAATACGTCTCGGCTTACTAATGATGGATCAATGGCTGAAGGGTTAATAATACCGGCAAGTGGTAATACCGCTAGAATATTAAATATGTTTGAGCCAACAATATTACCTAGTGCTAAATCATCTTCATTTTTAAGTACACCTGCAACCGAAGCGGCAAGTTCAGGCAAACTAGTACCGATGGCAATAATTGTTAAGCCAATGACTAAGTCGCTTAAGCCGAAGTATTTAGCAATATCGACAGCCGAACCTATTAAAAAATGAGAGCTAACAGGTAGGAGTATCATGCCGACAACTAACCAAAATACCGCTTTTTTCGTAGGTACATCGTTAGGGACGTCGTCGCAGGCTTCTGAGACAAATGGGTCATCTTGGTTTTTTGCACGCATAGATACAATAATTAACCCACCGATGAATACGATAAAGCCAACCAAAAGTGCAACACCTTCATTAAATGAAAAGTAGTTATCTGAGAACACATACCAAGTAGCTAAAGATACGAGCATCACTAATGGCATTTCACGTTTTAATGTACTTGATGAAACTGAAAGAGGGCGAAATAAAGCTGTGATACCTAACACAAGTAAAATGTTTGTAATATTAGAACCAACAGCATTACCAACTGCTGTGTCGGTTTTATTAGCCAAAGCGGCAGAGGCTGAAACCATCATTTCGGGTGCTGAAGAGCCCATAGCTACCACGGTTAAACCAACAATAAGTGTAGGTACACCAAAGTTTTTAGCAAGAGCCGCAGCGCCATAAACAAACCTGTCTGCACTCCAAACAAGAGCTGCAAAACCAAGAATTAAAATAACAAACGAGGTAACCATTGTGTTAAGCCAGTTATACAAAATACGGATGGCGCGAATAGTAACAAAAGCCAAGATGAAAGTATAAATAAAAGAGTAAGGTCAACTACGTAACAATGCTGCTTTTAAACAGCTAATTTAAAAATTTAAGCCGGGGTTAAGCTGTTTTGAGCGAGTCTTATAATCCTTTTCATGGGTGTATTACAAAATCTTACGAATTGTTTTTTCCATCTTTGACAAAAAAGCTTTAAAATAGGTGCACTAGTGAACATTTTTATGGAGAGCGACTTGTCGCAATCAATAGTAGAAGTCAAGGATGTTAGCTTTTCGAGAGGCAATAGAATCATATATAAAAATATGAGTTTTAGCGTTCCTAAAGGTAAAATTACTGCGATCATGGGGCCAAGCGGAATTGGCAAAACCACTATGTTGCGTTTAATTGGTGGTCAGCTTAAACCAGATTCAGGTGATATTTTATTTGAAGGTGGCAGCATTCCTAAAATGTCTCGTAAAGAGTTATACGAAGCACGTACTAAAATGAGCATGCTTTTTCAAAGTGGTGCGCTGTTTACTGATATGTCGGTATTTGACAATATTGCGTTTCCTATAAGAGAGCACACAAAGCTAAGTGAAGACCTTATTCGATTAGTTGTATTAATGAAATTGCAAGCGGTTGGGCTACGTGGCGCTAAAGATTTAATGCCCTCTGAGTTATCGGGCGGTATGGCAAGACGTGCTGCACTTGCGCGCGCTATAGCACTTGATCCAGAGCTAATCATGTACGATGAACCATTTGCAGGACAAGACCCTATTTCGATGGGCGTATTGGTTAAGCTAATTAAGTCGCTTAACGAAGTATTGGGTTTATCGTCTTTAATTGTGACACACGATGTGACAGAGGTAATGAGTATTGCTGATCACGTTATAATTATCGCCGATCAAGGGGTAATTGGTTGTGGTACTCCTGATGAAATGCGCAATCATGAATCTCCTTTAGTTCAACAGTTTTTAAAAGGCTTGTCGGATGGTCCAGTACCATTTCATTTTCCGGCTCAAGCTTATGCAGATGAACTGCTTGGAGAAAAAGCATAATGTTGGATTTATTTCAAAAGCTAGGGCATAAAACGCTAGGACGTTTTGCGGCTCTTGGCCGTTCGGCTTATATGCTATTTAGTGCGCTTGCGCATGTTCCTAATTTTAAAAAAGGCACACCGTTACTTGTTCGCCAACTTTATATGGTCGGTTCGCAATCGTTGCTGATTATTATGGTGTCGGGTTTGTTTATCGGCATGGTGTTGGCTCTACAAGGTTACACCGTATTAGTTGGTTATGGCGCTGAGGATAGTTTAGGGCCGTTAGTGGCACTGAGTTTATTGCGAGAACTGGGCCCGGTTGTTACTGCATTACTATTTGCAGGACGCGCAGGTAGCGCATTGACTGCTGAAATTGGCTTAATGAAAGCAACAGAGCAACTTTCATCACTTGAGATGATGGCAATCGATCCGCTAAAACGTATTATTGCACCGCGCTTTTGGGCGGGTTTTATAAGCATGCCATTGCTTGCATTGATATTTTCAGCCGTAGCAATCATAGGCGCTCATTTAGTGGGTGTAGATTGGCTGGGGGTTGATACAGGTAGTTTTTGGTCAATCATGCAATCACAAGTGTCGTTTCAGCAAGACATACTAAACGGTATTATTAAGAGTTTTGTATTCGCCATAGTGGTGACCTGGATTGCGCTTTATAAAGGATATGACTGTGTGCCGACCTCAGAAGGGATCAGCAAAGCAACCACCGAAACGGTTGTTCATTCGTCATTAGCAGTTTTAGGTTTTGACTTTATTTTGACAGCGGTAATGTTTACCAGCTAATAGGGTATAGATAATGAATTCACGGAAATTAGAAATTTTAGTTGGTTTTTTTGTAGCACTTGGCATTTTAGCTTTTGCGATGCTTGCACTTAAAGTTGCCAATTCAGGTATTAGTGGCTCTGGCGAAACATATACGCTTAATGCCAAGTTTGAAAACATCGGCTCGTTAAAAGCGCGTGCGCCGGTAAAAGTAGGTGGTGTTGTAATTGGTCGTGTTGAATCAATTTATGTTCACCCACAAGAATTTTTACCAGTCGTTAATATGACCATTGATACACAGTACTTATGTCGTTTTTCAGACACAAGCTCAATTTCTATTTTAACGTCGGGTATTTTAGGTGAGCAGTACTTAGGTATTCACCCTGTAATTTCTCCAGATTCGGCTAAACAACGTTGTTTAGGCGAAACAGTGACTGAAAACAAGCAAGATGAAGCAATTGACGATTTGTTTGGTGTGGAAAGTAAAGCACTAGGTGATGGCGATTCAATTACTGATACTAAGTCTGCCATTGTACTTGAAGAATTAATCGGGCAGTTTTTATTCAACCAAGGTAGTGAGTAATTATTATGTTGAAAAAGTTTTTAGCTATTGTAGCAATTGGCACAATGACGCTAACTCAAAGCGTAAGTGCAGCAGATGTTAAATTGGTTGATCCAAATAAAATGGTACGCCAAGTTGCCGATAATACATTTGCACGTATTAAAAAAGATCAGCCATTAATTGTTAAAAATCAAGAGCATCTTCGCGTAATCGTTGAAGATGAATTAATGCCTTATATCGACTACAAATATGCAGCACTTCGCGTACTAGGTAGTGAAGTATCTAAAGTACGTGCAATTACCGACGAAGCTGAAAAAGCCAAAGCAATTAAAGAAATTCAACGCTTTATTGGTGTTTTTAGAGAGTACTTAGTTGCTACTTATGCAGGTGTATTCACTCAATATACAAACCAAAAAGTTGAGTTTGGTGCAGAACAAGCATTTAAAGGCAAAGATGTCGTTGTCGTTAAAACTAAAATTATTGAAGATGGTAAACCTGATATCAGAATCGATTTTAAAGTACGCGAAGACCGTGACGGTGAATGGCGCGCGTACGATATGATTGCTGAAGGTATTAGTTTACTAGATGCAAAACAAAGTGAGCTACAAGGTATTTTGCGTCAGCAAGGTATTGATAATGTAAGTAACCTTTTAGAGCAAAAGAGTCAGCTACCAGTTCAGTTTAGAGGCAGTAACTCGAATGACTAAATTGGCAATAAGCCAAGTTGATGGACAACATTTTCGAGTAAACGGTGAGCTTACTCGAAATTCAATTGGCGATGAACAGCTTCTGAACAACAAGCTATTAACCAAGCATAAAATCATCTATTTCGACCTAAGTGGTGTATCTAGGGTTGACACAGCGGGCTTAGCTTGGTTAATTCACTCTTTTGCAGAATTAAAGCAGCAAGGCATTCGCCTTGAATTGCAAAACCTACCTGAGCAATTGCAAAATTTAATGCAACTGGGTCAGGTTACAACCCTATTTGAGTGAGAGTTATGGAAACTAGCCAAGTCGAAACATTATTACGCGAAGAACTTCAATTAGCTGAAGTACATGTAAAAGCCAATGGTAGTCATTATGAAGTTGTTGCAGTAGGTGAATGCTTTGACGGTTTAAGCCGAGTTAAAAAGCAGCAGCTAGTTTATGGCCCATTAATGAATACAATTTCAGATGGCACAATTCACGCAGTATCTATTCGTGCATTTACTCCTGTAGAGTGGAAGCGTGAACAAAAATTTATTTTACCGCAATAAATAGGGCCTCTTAATGGATCAATTTGTAATTCAAGGTGGTACTTCACTTGCTGGTGAAGTGACTATTTCTGGCGCTAAAAATGCCGCACTTCCTATTTTGTTTGCTTCATTATTAGCTGATGGAAAAAGTACATTTACTAATGTACCGCGCCTTCGCGATATAGTGACCACTGAAGCCTTATTAAAAACTCTAGGCGCTGATGTTAATTGGCACGGCGATACGCTAGTGATTGACGGCGCAACGGTTAATAAGACATTAGCGCCATACGACTTAGTTAAGCAAATGCGTGCCTCTGTACTTGCATTAGGCCCTTTAGTTGCTCGTTTTGGTGAAGCTCAAGTGTCTTTACCTGGTGGGTGTGCTATTGGTGCTCGCCCTGTTGATATTCATATTCAGGGTTTGGAGCGCATGGGCGCGGTAATTAACGTTGAAAATGGTTATATTAATGCCAAGGTAAACGGTCGCTTAAAAGGCGCTGAAATCTTTATGGAAATGGTAAGCGTAGGCGCTACCGAAAATCTATTGATGGCAGCTGCCCTCGCTGATGGTAAAACCATACTTGATAACGCTGCACGCGAGCCCGAAATAATTGATTTAGCTAACTGCTTAATTGCTATGGGCGCTAAAATTACGGGTGCAGGCACTAGCCGCATTGAAGTTGAAGGCGTTGAGCGTTTAGCAGGATGCGAGCACAGCATTTTACCAGATAGAATAGAAACAGGTACGTTTTTAGTCGCTGCAGCAATGGCAGGCGGTGAAGTACTTTGCAAAAACACTGACTTTCATTCTCTTGAGCCTGTGATTGAAAAGCTACGTGCAACAAATGCACACTTAGAAGTACATAACGACAGTATTTATCTTGATATGCGCGGCCGAGAACTGAGAGCCGTGAATATTAAAACAGCTCCACACCCAGGTTTTCCTACGGATATGCAAGCTCAGTTTACAGCATTAAATGTAGTAGCAAATGGTAGTGCAACGATTACGGAAACGATTTTTGAAAACCGTTTTATGCATGTACCTGAGTTGCAGCGTATGGGCGCTAATATTCGTTTAGAAGGGCATACCGCAATTTGTGGTGAGACTGAGAGCCTAACGGGCGCGCAAGTGATGGCAACCGACCTACGCGCTTCAGCTAGCTTAATCTTAACAGGTATAGTGGCACAGGGTGAAACGGTTGTTGACCGTATTTATCACGTTGATAGAGGTTATCAGCGCATTGAAGATAAGCTAAGTGCGTTGGGTGCAAATATTAAACGTCGAAGTAGTTAAGTAGATATTTAACTAGCTAAGCTATTTTAAAAAGGTCGGATACGCAAATTGCTATCCGACCTTTTTATTGACGATTTATGAAAGTTGGTATTATTTTTTATTAAAGCTTTGTTTCAAGCTCTGCGACAGTCACCATAATCTTTTCTATTTTACCATTCCGGTAAAGCTCAAATTCTATTTCTTTACCTGGTTCTGTATTACCTATTTCTTCCAGCACTTTTTGTGGATTTGCTACCGAAAGACCTGCAATTTTAATAACAATATCTTGCTCTTCAATACCCGCTTGCCATGCTGGTCCCAAAGGGTCTAAATTAGTAATACGCATGCCAGTAACTGGGGTCAGACTGTCGTTTACTTCCTTGCCGGTACTATCTACTGCTGTGCCTTCAAAGCCTAAATAGCCGCGCACAACGCGACCATGACGAATGAGCTTACCCATTACTTTTTTAGCAAGTGAGTAAGGAACCGCAAAGAATATTCCTTGAATATTCAAGTTCTCACGCGTTTTAAACTGCGCAGAAGTAATGCCGACTAAATCACCATTGGAGTTAACTAATGCGCCGCCAGAGTTGCCCACATTAATAGCCGCATCCATTTGCAATAAGTTATTGTACGGACTGTCTGTAATTTTTTGCTTACCCGTTGCGCTAATAATGCCTTGCGTGATTGTTTGGCCTAAATTAAGCGGGTTACCTATGGCAAGTACAACATCGCCTACACTGGATACATAGCTATCATTTACAGGAATTACCGGAAGGTGATCTGCATTTATTTTAAGTAAGGCTAAATCAGTAATAGTATCAAAACCAATTAGCTGTACATCAAAAAAGCGTCTGCCATCGGTTAGAATAACCATAATTTGATCTGCATTATTAACAACATGGTAGTTGGTAAGAATGTAACCGTCTTGCGACATGATGACGCCAGAGCCTAGCTCTTGTACCGTGTTTTTTCTTTTATAACGAGGTTCTTTGGAGATACTTTCTGAAAAAATAGTAACCACAGAAGGAGCTGCTCGTTTAACTGCATCAGAAAAACTCAGGTGACTCGAACTCATTGCGCTTGGTAGGGGAACATTTGGAAGTAAAGCCGCTCGCATATTAGGGCTGAAAAAAACCACTAAAAAAGCAATACTTAGGCCTGCAAATAAAGGGGGAAGAATAAATTTTATTAGTTTCAGCACGATTTTCTTATTATGTAAGTGAGCAATCTCTTTATGATGACATAAAAAAAATAACAGCGGCAAGTGCCACTGTTATTTTTATTACATTAATAGTGCTATTTATTACTGAATTAAAATAAATATAGACTCACGACCACGTTGCACGCCAAGTACTATATTACCTTTTGTACTGTCGATGATTTTATTCATGTCGCGAATTGTTTCTACTCGTTGACGATTCACTTGCATAATAATATCGCCTTCTTCAAGGCCAACACGGGCAGAAGGTGAACGAGGATCTACAGAAGTAACCTCAACACCTTTATTACTGTTTTTTTGTACATTTTCAAGTGTCGCACCTTGGAATGCAGGATGGAGTTCTTCACCGGTCGCTGTAACACCTGATGCACCATCAAGAGTTACTTTCACTGTTTTAATTTTACCATCGCGGTAAATGCCAAGTTTTATCTCACGGCCTTCACCTAGCGTAGCAATTTTGCTGCGTAGTTCATGAAAGCCACTAATGTCGCCACCGTTTATGCTAACAATAACGTCACCAGCTTCAATTCCTGCCTTACTTGCGGCAGTGTCGTCCATTACTTGCATTACATAAGCACCTTGTTTGACATCAAGTTGCTGTGCTTTTGCAAGTCCTGCATCAAGTGGGCGACCAGAAATGCCTAACGAGCCTCGACGTACTTCACCATGTTCAATAATTTGATCGACTAGATTTTTCATCATATTAGATGGAATCGCAAAACCAATGCCCACGTTGCCGCCAGAAGCACCTAAAATAGCGGTATTAATACCAATCAACTCACCATTGAGGTTAACTAAGGCACCGCCAGAATTACCTTGGTTAATAGCTGCGTCGGTTTGAATGAAATCTTCGTAGCCCTCAATGTTTAAACCACTTCGACCAAGGGCACTAACAATACCTGATGTAACTGTGTGGCTAAGGCCAAATGGGTTACCAATCGCAACCGCAAAGTCGCCCACTCGTAAATTATCTGAGTTGGCGAGTTTGATTTCAGTTAAGTCATCAGCGTCTATTTGTAAAAGAGCGATGTCTGATTCTGTGTCAGTACCAATTTTAGTTGCTTCAAATTCACGGCCATCTTCGAGAGTAACTACCATTTTTTCGGCGTCTTGGATTACGTGGTTATTAGTCACTACATAGCCCTCATCAGCATCGATAATGACCCCAGAACCTAATCCACTAAATTGGCGTTTTTGACTGCGAGGCTGCTGTTGTCCAAAAAAGTATTCGAGTGGATCTGCACGGCGGCGTACTTCTTTAGAGCCTGAAACTTGGATACTTACAACACCAGGAGATATTTTCTCTAGCATGGGGGCAAGAGTGGGTAATTGTTGACCATTTACTGCAATTGGCATTTTTGCATAAGACGCTACAGGGCTCATTAATAAGCTTGTAGATAAAATAGCTGCGCTGATAAGTGATAATTTCATTTTCATAGTCAGGGGTAACTCCACTTAAGATAAAGCAAAAACAAAAAGGGCTACTTTAAAAGCAGCCCTTTTTGGTTTATTAAGATAAAACAACAAAGCTGTTATATCTAAAGACTATGGGGTCTAAAAAAAGTTCATCAAGATACTTTAGAATGTTCTGAAACTTTATTTTGACCAGCAAATAAACCAGATTCACCCGATACATAATCAGCTGGTTGCGCTGCGGCTGAAGAACGATCTGAACGACGTTCTTTTAAAGACGCTTGTAGTTGTTCTGTTGTTTCTTTAGAAAAATAAGGTTCTGCTGGTGCTTTATTTCTATCTTCTAAAAGAAGTTGGTTTGTTTCTTCAACGTGACTAAGCAGTTGATCATAGTTTTCTTTCATTTTATTTACGAGCTTGCCAGTATTCGCTAAATGATCAGCTACATCTTGACGATACTGCTCTAACGCATTTTCAGCTTGCTCTGCCTGCTCTTTTAATTCATCTTGTTTGAATTGTTTTTTAGTAACAAATGCGCCAATAAAAAATGCTACAACAGCAGCAATAACAATTAAACCTACCCACATAACTGTGCCCATAAAAACTACCCCTTTGGGAAAATAACTAACGAATGCCGATTCAATTATAAATCATACTAAGTGTAATATACCCCGAGTTATGATGCGTGTTAATATGCTTTGCAAATTAAACTGTGTTTTAACTGTAAATAGATATGACTCCTTGGCAAACATACCAACAAGACTTAAAGCGAGATGACTTTGTACACGACGCAGCACAAGAAAATGCTGTGCGCCATTTACAACGTCTATACGATGACCTAACTCAGGCAAAGCCAAAACAAAAAGGTTTTTTTGCTAAGTTATTTAGTAAAGATGAACCTGCGCCTATAAAAGGTTTGTACTTTTGGGGTGGAGTAGGGCGTGGTAAAACTTATTTAGTTGACACTTTTTACGAATCACTACCGGGCACACGTAAAATGCGCGTGCACTTTCATCGATTTATGCACCGAGTGCATAATGAGCTTAAAAAACTAAACAATACGGCTAATCCATTAGAAAAAATAGCTGACACTTTCAAAGCAGAAACAGACATAATTTGTTTTGATGAGTTTTTTGTTCAAGACATTACCGATGCTATGTTGCTAGGTGGCTTAATGGAAGCGCTATTTGCACGGGGTATAGTACTTGTTGCTACATCTAATATAGTGCCTGATGAGCTTTACAGAAATGGCTTGCAGCGTGCCCGCTTTGTCCCTGCTATAGAACTGGTTAAGCTCAATACAGAAATAGTTAATGTAGACTCAGGTATTGATTATCGGTTGCGTACCTTAGAGCAAGCCGAAATTTTTCATAGTCCGTTAGATAAAGAAGCGGATAAAAACCTATTTGAATACTTCGATAAGCTATCGTCAGAGCCTGGACAATTAGATGAGCCGATAGAGATAGAAGGTCGTTTAATCAAAACGCGAAAAGTAGCCAAATGCGTGGTGATGTTTGAGTTTAGTGAATTGTGCGAAACAGCGCGTAGTCAGGTTGATTACATGGAGATTAGTCGCTTATATAATACGGTGATTATTTCTAACGTAAAACAGCTTGGGCAAACTAATGATGATGCCGCTAGACGCTTTATTGCTTTAGTGGATGAATTTTACGAGCGCCATGTAACTTTAATTATATCGGCTGAAAAACCTATTACCGAACTTTATACCCAAGGTAATTTAAACTTTGAATTTAAGCGCTGTATAAGCCGTTTGCAAGAAATGCAGTCTCTAGAGTATTTAGCTAGAGAGCATTTGGTTTAAATTAGTAGGTAAAAGTGTAATAGGTTAGCCATTAAAAGTAAGAGGTGCATATATAGTACTTCTTATTTCTAAAATTTCTTGTGGAAAAAACAACCGGCGAGTAGCAATGTGTTTTAAGTGCTGGTATACTCCCGCGTCTGCCACGTTGCGTTCTATGCCCTCATATAGTCTAGCCACTTGTGAGCGGCGCAAAAGTCTAAAACTCGAAGGGGTTATAGCAAACTTAGAGCAGTAGTTAATATTAACTACTTGTGGTTTTAATTGAAAAACATTGGATTTTTATAAATGAAAACGTTTGTTGCTAAACCAGAAACAGTAAAACGTGACTGGTACGTAGTTGACGCTGAAGGTAAAACTTTAGGTCGCATCGCTACTGAAATCGCTCATCGCCTACGCGGTAAGCATAAAGTTGAATATACACCGCACGTAGATACTGGTGATTATATCATCGTTATCAACGCTGAAAAAGTTACTGTAACTGGTAACAAATTCAAAAACAAAGTGTACTATTCACACTCTGGTTTTCCAGGTGGTCTTAAGTCTACTACTTTTGATAAACTTCAAGCCGCAAAGCCTGAAATGATCATCGAGAAGGCTGTTAAGGGCATGTTGCCACGTGGTCCTTTAGGCCGCGCTATGTACCGTAAACTTAAAGTTTACACAGGTACTGAGCACAACCATGCTGCACAACAGCCTCAGGTTCTAGACATTTAAGGAGCACCATCATGGCAAATCAATACTACGGTACAGGTCGTCGTAAAAGTTCAAGTGCTCGCGTATTCTTACGCCCAGGCACTGGTAACATCGTAATCAACAAACGCTCTCTAGAAGAGTATTTTGGTCGCGAAACAGCACGCATGGTTGTTCATCAAGCTCTTGAGCTAGTTGATATGACTGAAAAATTTGACCTTTACATCACCGTTTCTGGTGGTGGTACAACTGGTCAAGCTGGTGCTATCCGTCATGGTATCACTCGTGCACTTATGGAGTTTGACGAATCATTACGTTCACAACTTCGTAAAGCAGGTTTTGTTACACGTGATGCACGTAAAGTTGAACGTAAGAAAGTGGGTCTTAAGAAAGCGCGTAAGCGTCCACAGTTCTCAAAACGTTAATCTATACGTTATCAAGAATTCAAAAACCCAGCTTATGCTGGGTTTTTTGTTTTCAAATCAAAATGTTTACATTTGCAACTTAATATAAAGTTATTTATATCGACGGTGATACTGGGTGATTGCAGCAATTAATGATGATCAAATTGATTAATAACTGCGTATTAATCAAACGAAAGTTAAAAAACACTCAGATAGCTGCAAAAAAGTTAAATAATTATCGTAATTAGTTTAAATCCATCAGTTAATTGGTGGAATTTTTTGCTACAATTGGCATTGAAGTAAAATGAGTGAGTTTAACCGCACTATGTACAGTTTTTACTGTTTCCTCTTAGTGGTGTTGATCTTGGTCAGTATATTGTTTTTACAGAAGCGTTATTATAGTCGTTCGGCTTTATTCTCGAGCTTACTTAATCAAGTTTTGATCAAGTTAGTTTTATTCGAGCATAGGGCTTTGAATAACCTTGTTTTAATCAAGGGTTTTAATTATGATCGCTTCTATTTTAAAAATTCGAATAATTAACCTGCTGTAACTGATGTTCTCAATATAGCAAGTGTTGAGAATCATAGTGGAGATAAGTGGATGAGCAATGCGCCTGTAGACAATGGCCGACGTCGCTTTTTAACCATAGCTACCTCTGTTGTAGGTGGTGTTGGTGCGGCTGGGGCTGCTGTTCCTTTTATTGCGTCTTGGAATCCAAGTGAGCGAGCTAAATCTGCGGGTGCGCCTGTAGAAGTAGATATCAGCAAACTTGAGCCTGGACAATTAATACGTGTCGAGTGGCGTGGTAAACCTGTATGGGTTGTATCACGTACCCCAAAAATGCTTGAGCAAATGAAAGAACATGAAGGTCAACTTCGTGATCCGCATTCGCAAGAGCCACAACAATTAGAATCATCAACAAATGATTACCGTTCATTACGCCCAGAGATCTTTTTGGCTGTAGGTATTTGTACGCATTTAGGGTGTTCACCTGGCTTTTTCCAAGGTAACTTTAGTGAAAAAGTTGAAGGAACCGATGATGGCTTCTATTGCCCGTGTCATGGTTCTAAATTTGATATGGCTGGCCGTGTATTTCAATCGGTACCTGCTCCATTAAACTTAGAAATACCACCTTATACTTTTCTTGATGAGACCACTATTTTAGTGGGCGAAGAAAAAGGGGCAGCCTAATGTTTGGTAAGATTATTGGTTGGATAGACGACCGTATCCCAATGACACGTGTTTGGAACATGCATATTGCACAGTATCCAGCACCTAAAAACTTCAACTTCTGGTACTTTTTTGGCTCATTAGCCATGTTGGTACTAGTAAACCAAATCCTAACAGGTATTTGGTTAACGATGAACTTTGTTCCGTCTTCTGAAGGTGCATTCGCTTCAGTAGAATACATCATGCGTGATGTAGAATATGGCTGGTTATTACGTTACTTGCACTCAACCGGTGCATCAGCGTTTTTCATCGTTGTATATATGCATATGTTCCGTGGCATGATCTACGGTTCTTATCAAAAACCACGTGAGTTACTGTGGTTATTTGGTATGTTTATTTTCTTAGCGCTAATGGCTGAAGCATTCATGGGGTATTTATTACCATGGGGGCAAATGTCGTTCTGGGGTGCACAGGTAATCATCTCCTTATTCGGGGCTATTCCGGTTATTGGTGATGACTTAACACTTTGGATCCGTGGTGACTATGTAATATCAGGTGCAACGCTTAACCGCTTCTTTGCATTACATGTAATTGCACTACCACTGGTTATTGTAATCTTAGTTTTCTTACACATTGTTGCTCTACACGAAGTGGGTTCAAATAACCCTGAAGGTATTGAGATTAAACGTAAGAAAGGCTCAGTAGCTGAAGAAGATAAGCCTAAATTTAAATTTCATGAGTATTACACTGACAAGAAAGATATTGTTGATGCGATACCGTTCCACCCTTACTACACAGTTAAAGATATTGTGGGTGTGGTTGGTTTCTTAATATTGTTCTGTTGGGTTGTGTTCTTTATGCCAGCGATGAATGGCTTCTTTTTAGAAGGTCCAAACTTCGAGGCAGCTAACCCACTTAAAACACCTGAGCATATTTTCCCGGTTTGGTACTTTACGCCATTCTATGCAATCTTACGTGCAATCCCTGATAAGTTAATCGGTGTTGCGGCGATGGGTGCATCGATTGTGGTACTTGCGTTACTACCTTGGGTAGACCGTGGTAGAGTTAAATCGGTTCGTTACCGTTGTGGTTTCCATAAATGGAACATTGCAGGTTTTGTTGTAACTTTCGTTCTTCTAGGTTGGGTGGGTGCAACTCCACAAACTGATATGAAAACGATTATTTCTCAAATCTGTACTGTGACTTACTTTATGTTCTTCGTACTGTTGTTTGTATACAGTAAGAACGAAAAAACTAAGCCATTGCCAGAGAGGTTAACGAAATGATGAAGAAGCTTATTATTGGTTTATTTGCTTTATCAGTAAACTTGTTGCCGAACATGGTTATGGCAGCGGGTCCATCGGTTCCTTTAATGGAAGCGAACAACGACCTTACTGATCAACCATCTTTACAACGCGGTGCAAAGTTGTTCATGAACTACTGTCTTGGTTGTCACCAAATGCAGTATCAACGTTATGAACGTACTTTTCGTGATATCGGTATCCCAACAGAGGTTGGTTTAGAGCAGTTGATTTTTGACGGCTCTAAAGTAGGTAGTCATATTACTAACGCGATTACAAAAGACGATGCAGCAAAATGGTTTGGTGCGGCTCCGCCGGATTTAACTCTAATTGCTCGTGTAAAATCACCAGATTATATTTACACGTACTTAAAATCGTTTTATAAAGATGAATCTCGTCCGTTTGGGGTTAACAACATTGTTTTCCCATCGGTAGGTATGCCTCACGTTCTTCAAGAACTACAAGGTTTACCAACACCTATCACTAAAGAAGTACAAGAGCATGGTCACACTGTGACTAAAGTTATTGCTACTGAAACAGATGGTACGGGCGAATTAAGCATAGATGAATACGACCAAGCGGCTCGTGATTTAACAAACTTCCTTGAGTACGTGGGTGAACCTTCACGTCTTGAATCGGAAGCGCTAGGTATTAAGGTAATTGGATTTTTAATCATCCTATTTATCTTGGCATTTATGCTTAAGAAAGAATACTGGAGAGATGTTCATTAAGTTGAACATTTTTAAAGGTAATTTTGCAATAGGGGCTTAAGCCCCTTTTGCTGTTTTAGTTATTTAATGGAGGTATAGGCATGGCCGTAGCTGCCAATAAGCGCCCTGTAATGACCCTTTTTTCTGGTGCTAACTGTATGTATAGCCACCAAGTACGTATTGTACTTGCGGAAAAAGGTGTAAGTGTAGATATTCATTTGGCTGAAAAAGATAATTTGCCAGAAGCACTTCACGAAATTAACCCTTACGGTACAGTGCCAACACTGATTGACCGTGAGCTTGGTTTATACCAGGCAAACATCATCATGGAATACCTTGATGAGCGTTTTCCTCATCCTCCACTAATGCCTGTTTACCCGGTAATGCGTGGTCGTAGCCGCTTAATGATGCATCGTATTGATAAAGATTGGTACAGCCTAGCTGACAAAATCAGTAACAACACATCAGATGCAGCTCAAGCTCGTAAAGAGCTAACAGAAGCATTACTTGCTGTAGCACCTATTTTTAGCGAAGCACCTTACTTTATGAGTGAAGAGTTTAGCTTAGTAGATTGTTATTTAGCTCCACTATTATGGCGTTTACCAGAGTTTGGTATTGAGCTTAATGGTGCAGGTTCTAAAGAACTTAAAGAGTACATGATCCGTTTATTTGAACGTGAGTCATTCCAAGCCTCTTTAACTGAAGCTGAGCGTGAGATCCGTTTATAATGACGCCTAATCGTCCTTATTTATTACGTGCTTTTTTTGATTGGATAGTCGATAACGAGTGTACACCGCATTTAGTGGTAGACGCTGGATTTGCAAATGTACAAGTGCCAACACAATTTGTTCAAGATGGACAAATTGTTTTAAACATAAGTCCATCAGCGGTCACACAGTTTTCGTTAGACTTAACCCAACTTAGCTTCAATGCGCGCTTTGGTGGTCAGCCAATGCAAGTGTATGTACCTCTAGGTGCTGTGCTTGCAATATACGCGCGTGAAAATGGCGAAGGAACAGTCTTTACCGCAGATGAGTTTTTAGAGGACGAAGACGATTTTGTGCCAGAACTTGAAAGTGTTGATTCATCAGCTGAGTTTATTGATGAAACGCCACTAGAAAAGCCTGAGAAGAAAAAAGGCTCACATTTACGCGTTATTAAATAATAAGTAAATGCCAAAAAAAACCGCTTAATAAGCGGTTTTTTTATGTTTGTGTTTAACTTTACATATATTCAAACACTTTAATTACACGCTCTACGCCTGATACATTACGGGCTATATTTACCGCCTGGGTAGATTCAGAGTCAGATACTAAACCCATTAAAAACACTTCAGCGTTTTCTGTAACCACTTTAATATTATTACTGCTAATGTCTTTTGCTGTTAGTAGCTGAGCTTTTACTTTAGAAGTAAGCCAAGAGTCGTGAGTTTGTGTAGTAATGCCAATATTTGAGCCAATACGAATTTGGTTATGTATTTTACGAATGCCTGCAACGCCCTCAATGGTGCGCTGGGCTTCGTTTCTCATTTCTTCATTAGCAACTTGGCCAACAAGTAAAACAATACCATTAACGCTTACAGCGCTTATATTGGCAAACTTTTCAAGACGTTCTACTTCGCTAAGTGCAATACTGGCTTTTATTTCAATATTGTTGTCGTCAATTTGAGAGCCAATGGTACGGCGGTCGTTCGCTGCAGTTACTGCACTGGCTGTACCTGCAACAACAGCGGCTGCGCAACCTTGCAGTAATACAACAGTACCTAAAACAATAAGAGAGCGTTTAAACATAATTTTCATCCTGAGGGAAAAGCGTTAAATCAACCAGTTCGCTTAAACAATGTAAGTTAACTAAATGGGATTCGATAATGCGGCTAGGGCGTTTAGATGGAGATCTAATTTCAACATCATTAGGCCCAAGTAGGCCAACCAACTCGCCACCATCATCACCAACCATCACTATGACCTTCATATCTTTAGTTAGTGCAGCTTCAACGGCCGAAATAACATGTTTTTCGTTACCGTTAATAGCCAGTACCAGCAATAAATCGCCTTGCTGGGCAAAAGCGCGGACTTGACGAGCAAATGTATCGTGATCGTCTACCTGAGTACTTTGTCCAAGGTTAACGTTTTCTTGCGATAGAGCAATTGCAGGTAAGCAGGGGCGTTCGGTTTCATAATGATTAACCAATACACCGGCCATATGCTGTGCGAGCATGTGGCAATTTGCAGTACCGCAGCAAATGAGTTTATTTCCGTTGATCAGACTTTGTGCAATAGTAAATGCAGCTGACTCAAGTGCACTCGGTAGTACTTCACCCGCAGCGATTTGAACTTGAATGCTCTCTGTAAAAATTTCTTTAATTGTATCTTGCATAGCCTACCAATAATTTATCTTTGTATTTGTGTTTAAAATACATTTTTCAGCCAATTAATATTAGGAGATGCTTCTCCTGTAATGGCTACATAATCAATTCTTAGAGCTTGGTTAGTCAAATTTTTAGCTGCTAAGTAATGATAAATACTACGTTTTAATCGAGCTTGTTTTTGTGGACTAAGCGCATAGTTGGCGCCGCCCCTTGCATTATTTTTGCGAAACTTAACCTCAATAAATACAAGGGTGTTGCCTTCTTTCATAATGACATCAAGCTCACCAAAGGGGCAGTAATAATTACGTTCAATAGGCGTTAACCCTTGAGTAACTAAGTATTTTTGCGCTTCAAGCTCATAATACTGGCCTTTTTCGCGACTATTGTGCCATAGCTCTTTAAACCACGACATGCCGCCCCCTCAACTTAATTAAGTTTAATTTATAGTTTGCATCTCACTTGCTGATTGCATAAACAATGGCACAGGACGCTGTGTTTTTAATTGCACGGGTTCAATACGGCGATTTGTGTATTGAGCCCAGTCAAGCATACGCTCTATATGACCGCTTGTATTAACTGATAATTTTCCGCTTAAACCACTGTATTGATTACCTGGCATTACGCTTAACTGCCTAATATCAAGTAATATAGAGACTGCATCGTATGCCATAGCAAATAAGCGTTGGCTAATATCTACTTGTTCTGGCCATAACGAATCATATTGCTGGCGTAAATTATGCTGTTTAATTTGCGAATCGAGCATCCACGGCAATTCAGTGAAGTATAGGCCGTCTAAGTCGCCTTTGTCAGTACTGTCAATTTGTTTACTGTGGCTTTTAGAGCTGGCGTAAAGTGGAATGCGATCTGCAAATGTACTTACGTTTACATCAAGATAAGGTTTAATTAAGCGTGTTTCTATTGCATCACCTAAAATATAAATAACATCAATATCACTGCGTGAGCGCGTTTCATTTTCTACTTCTTGTCTAAATAATGCCTTAACCGTTTTTATGCGATCTTTTGATTTATCTACTTCCAGCAAGCTTGTAATCGTGTTTGGCATATCTTTTTTATCGTTATAAAAACCTATTTGCGGCTTAGTTTCGCTATAGCGTTGCCACTGCAAGTTAAAGTAATCAACAAGACGTTGCCCGTTAGCGTTATTAGGTGCAAGTAGCATCGGCTTTTGGTAACCCATTGCTAAAAAGTGCTCTAGGGCTTGTTCTACTTCGTGTTCAGGATTTAGTGCAAAGTAATAATGCTGAAGCGAAATGCGTTCACCATCAAAGGTGTTTAAATGTAGTACTGGCGTATCGATAAACGTTTGCGCATTAGCTAGTTTATCTATATTTGCTTTAAGTAGAGGGCCAATTACAAAATCAGGCTTTATTTCTTCAAGTTGTGCTGCAATTTCTTCTGTACTTAAGTTTTCATCAATAAAAATAGTGTCGTTGATATTTTGCGTATCAAGCGCAGCCAATACACCGGCTTTAAGCGCATCACCTAAACGTTCGTTAGGTCCTGACTGCGGGAACAATACAACTAAGCGCTCTATATTCAGAGGCGCAAATTCAGTAAGCATTTCATCTTGTTTAGGTAAAACACTAAAAGCGGGGTGCCCAATATAGCGTCTTCGCCAATTATTGATTGCTTGATCTAACTCTACACCGCTACCTGCATATACTTGATGGTATAACGCTAGGTTAGTCCAGCCTTGCTGAATAACCGAGCCACGGTTAAAGCGCTCAAGCGCATAAGAAGAGAGCTGTTTTAAGTTATCCCATAAACTTTGATTAAGCTGAGGGATTTCTATGTTGTTTTTTGCTGCTGTTTCAGAGGCTCTAAAAAAGTAGGGTGCTGCTTTTTTAGGAAAATTTTGTGATGCGTAAATAGTGGCAGTTAAAAACTGGTGCCATGCAAAATGCTCAGGTTGAGTAAGTTGTCCGTCTAGCGATTGTAAAATCACTAAGGCTTGGTCATTTTTATTTTGTTGTTTTTGTGCAAATGCAATATAAAGACGGTTTTGAATTTGATCAACACTTGCGGTTAATTCAAGCTCATTTCCAATTGTCTCTAATAAAGGCCAGTTTTGCTCACTAATTGCAGCATCACGTGCGCTATACAGTAATTGTATTTTATCGGCACCTTGGCGGTTTTGCGCCAATTGATAGATAGATTGCGCACTGGTTGCCTGATTTTGCAGTGCATTAGTGCGGTTACTTACGTTATCGCTGTTTTTAGTTGGTTTTTCGGTTGTGCTACACGCCGATAACCCTGACAATATAATTAATAGACTAACTAGTTTAAGTCGCACAAATGATTTCCCAATACGTTAACGCGATTTGCTTATATTACTGACTGACGCAGGAGACCTCAATGTTAAATGAGGAGAATTCACAGAAAATTGGCACTCTTTACATTGTTGCCACCCCAATTGGCAATTATGACGACTTAAGTCACCGTGCCATCGCGACATTATCGCAGGTTGACTTAATAGCTGCTGAAGACACTCGCCATACTGGCAAGCTACTTAGCCACTTTGGTATTAAGGCAAAAACGTTTGCATTACATGACCACAACGAAAAGCAAAAAGCACAGCAAATTATCGATCAACTAAATCAAGGTTTAAATATTGCTTTAGTATCCGACGCTGGTACACCGCTTATTAGTGACCCAGGTTATGCCGTTGTAAACTTATGCCGCGAACAAGGCGCTAATGTTACACCCGTACCCGGTGCATGTGCTGCAATTACAGCCGTATGTTGTTCAGGCTTGCCAACCGACCGCTTTCAGTTTATTGGTTTTACGCCCGCTAAAAGTAAAGCTCGCCAAGACTTTTTTACCGAAGCAGTTAACTCGGGCATTACTAGTATAATGTACGAAAGTACGCACCGTATTATGGCAAGCCTTGATGATTTAGCGCTAGCCCTTGGCGATGAGCAACAAGTTGTATTTGCTAAAGAGCTAACTAAAACGTTTGAAACATTTTTTAACGGTAGCGTAAGCGAGCTTAAACAGTTTTTAACTGATGATCCTACCAAGCAGCGCGGCGAAATAGTGCTTATGCTTCCGGGCAAACCAAAGCAAATAGATGATGTTCCGCCTGAAGCGCGCAAAATGCTGGCACTTCTTGAAAGCGAAATGCCAATGAAAAAAGCCTGTGGCGTTGTTGCTGAATACTTTGGAATGAAGAAAAACGCTTTATACAAAACAATTATTGAAGAAAAAGAGTAAATTTTACTGCGCTTGGTATTAGCCTCATGTATACTGCGCGCCGAGTCAGCCAAGATGATCGCTGCCTGTGACGAAAATGATCAGGGGGAGGAAAGTCCGGGCTCCATAGGGCAGAGTGCCAGCTAACGGCTGGGGGGCGTGAGCCCACGACAAGTGCAGCAGAGAGGAGACCGCCAATCTTCGGATTGGTAAGGGTGAAAGGGTGCGGTAAGAGCGCACCGGGCCGCTAGTAATAGTCGGTTGCAAGGTAAACTCCACTCGGAGCAAGACCAAATAGGGTTCCTTATGGCGTGGCCCACGTTGGAACCGGGTAGGTTGCTTGAGCCATAGAGCGATTTATGGCCTAGACGAATGATTATCACTTTCTTCGGAAAGGACAAAACCCGGCTTATACGGCTGACTCACTCATTCAATAAAAAGCCCGCAGTTAACGCTGCGGGCTTTTTTGCGTTTAAATTTTAGTTAATACAATTTAAGCGTTATTAAATAATATTTTTCCCTTGTTCTGGATCGCGAGATTGCTCTGCTTGTTCACGTATTTCGTCGGTATCACTACTTACATCATCAAGCGTTTTAGTTTGCTCAACAGTTTCACTTTTTTCGCTTTGTATTTGCGATGGTTGTTTTTCCTCTAAGCTAGAAGCATTTTCATTAGTGTCGGTGAGTATAATTCTCTCTCGTGCGTCATCAGGCATGCTGATTTTTTGTTTAGTGAACTCATTTACTAATTCGCGCATAAGTTGTGAGCCTACTTTTAATGGGCTGTGCTGCTCGCTATTAACCCAAAAATACAAAACGAAGTTAATAGTAGATGAGCCTAAGTTTTTTATTAAAACCTGCGCGGGTGGGTCGCTAAGTACTGCATTTTGTTGATTGGCAATATCTAGGGCGAGGGTTTGTGCGCTGCGTATATCGTTATCGTAGCCAATACCAATTTCTACTTTGCCGCGCATTTTTGGATTGGCAGTCAGGTTTTTAATGGTATTTTTATATACAGTCGCATTAGGTATTTGAATATGATTGCCATCGTAATCAACAAGTGTGGTTGCTCTTGCTGTTACTTTTTTAACAATACCTAATCGGCCATCCACTTCAATTACATCGTCAATTTTAAAAGGTCTTTGTACGCTCAGTAATAAACTGGCAATAAAGTTCTCTGCTATGTCTCTAAAAGCAAAGCCGAGTATTAAACCTATCAACCCAGTCCCACTCATAATAGCAACGGCAAACTGAGTAAGCCCTGCTAAACGTAAAAATAAATATACCCCAAATAAAATTATTAGGGTGCTTATGCTGCGCCTTATAACTAGGTGAACAAGCTTGCTGTCAGTCATATAGTCAATGGGTTTGATTAGTAATCTAGAAAGTGGTCCTGAAATTAAGTAACTGAGTACTAAAAGCATTATGCCGAGTAAAATAGTGGGTAATATTTGCGCTGTTACGTGAAGTAATTGCACGCCTTGCTCATAAAAGAAATTCCACGAAAGTGTATCAACTTTGATCACGTCAGTTATTGGTGTTGTATTATTTAGCGCTACACTGCTTTTTAGGGTACCGAGCATGGCTTATCTTCCGTGTTAGAGTCACTTATAGATAAATATTAGCAAGTTTGGTACCAAACGCTTATAACTTGGCAAATATTTTGCTGTAGTAACGTAATACAAATATTGAGGTTTAGAATGAAAGAAGCTAAACGAGGACAGCAAGCAGAGCAGCCTGCACATATCCCTTTTATAGGTTGGTGGGATATTGTTAAACGTATTTTTAAGCAAATGAGTGAAGATAACTTATCTATAGTGGCAGCCGGTGTGGCATTTTATGCGTTACTTGCTATTTTTCCAGCCATTGCGGCGATGGTATCAGTGTATGCGTACTTTTCATCCCCAACAGATATAAGTGAGCACTTAAGTAAAATAGTTACTTTGCTTCCACCAAGCACCAGTGAACTGATTTTATCTCAGGTTTCTAGCCTTGCTAAAACATCAAGTGCAAGCTTGAGCTTAAGTGCAATTGGTACGCTCATACTTACTATTTGGAGTAGTTCAAAGGGCAGCCAAGCACTTATTACTGCATGTAATATTAGTTATCGTGAATATGAAAAACGCTCATTTTTTCAGGCTCAACTAGTGCGCTTTTTATTTTCGGTAGGAGCGATTGTAGTCGCAATTTTTGCGCTATTAATTATTGGTATTTTACCTATTGTACTTAATTTAGTGGGACTAAAAGAAAGTATAGATTTATTAATTAAACTCATTTCTTGGCCATTATTGGCTTTTACCTTTAATTTTGCATTGGTACTTTTATATCGTTATGCCCCACATCGTAAACCTGCTAAATGGCGTTGGATCACAATGGGGTCGTCTATTGCTACCGTGCTGTGGATTTTAGCATCTATAGGTTTTTCATTTTATGTGTCGCGTTTTTCTAGTTACAACGAAACGTATGGCTCACTAGGTGGTGTAGTGATTATGCTGATGTGGTTGTATATCAGCGCTTATATAATCACATTAGGTGCTGTTATTAATGCAGCTACTGAGCAGCAAACAGGTAAAGATAGCACTGTAGGGCCGGCTAAAGAGCGTGGGCAGCGAGGCGCCTATGTAGCAGATCACCTCGATGTAAAAAATGAATAGCTATTAATTAGCTAAATTAGTAAGTGCAGTAATTTGCTCTTTAAACTCTTGTGCTGCAGGACCAAGCCTGTCGTTGTCGTTGCACATTAAATATAAATTAAGAGTGCGGGTTGTACCTTGGTCTAAATTAAGTGCAATGAGGGTTTTATCTTCAATTAAATGTGCAATTTGTGTTTTTGGCAGCCAAGCGTAACCTAAATTTTGGCTAACCATATCAATAGAGTTACGTAAGTGGCTTACTGTCCAGCGCATATCTGCACCTAACCAGCCTTCATTGTGACTGGTGTGGGTTGCTGAATCGCGAACTACTATTTGTCTATGTAGCTTTAAATCACGAAAGTTGAGTTGTTCAGTATGTTGTTGTAATACATGGTCTTTATGCGCAACCGCTATAAACTCTATATCGCATAACGTACTGCAACTAATTCCATAGATAGGAATTGATGAAATAGCTAAATCAACCACTGAGTTATGTAGTAATTCGTTTGCACCTGTTAGCACGCTTTCTACTAAATCAATTTTTAAAAGAGGGTAAAGCTCACTCGTTTTAGCAAGTGCTTGATATAAAATAGCGTGTGGAAAAACCTCATCAACAGCTATTTTTAATGTGCTTTCCACGCCTTCGCTTAGTGTACTTGCTACCGATTCTATTTTAGTCGCTTCCTCAATTAAAAACTCGGCTCTGCGTAAAATCAGCTTACCGCTATCGGTTAAAAATGCTTTACGGCCTTTTACTTCAAGCAACTTAATTTGCAAGGCGGCTTCAAGTTTTTGCACAGCATGGTGTACGGTTGACTGACTTTTATGTACAGCTGCGCTTGCGCCTGCAAACCCGCCATGATCCACTACCGCTTTAAACATTCGCCATTGCTCTAATGTTGCTTTTGCCATTTTTAAATCCTGTTACTACTTTATATCTGATTGCTTAACTTGACCGCGCAGACGCATTATTTATTGCGTAACAGTGATTTTTTGTCTATTTATTTTAATAAAGCTACTTTTTTATCAGCTAGAAGTGCCATAAAACTGCTTTTATTTAAAGGTCTTGAAAATAAATAACCTTGACCGTAATCGCATCCTGCTTCAAGTAGTAGCTGCATTTGTAATTTAGTTTCAATTCCTTCGGCGATTACTTTTAAGCCCAACTGATGCGCCATAACAATGATGGCTTCACACAATGCAAGTTCTTGGCTGCCTACTTGAATATTATCAACAAAACGTTTATCTATTTTTAAATAGTCGGTGTCCATTTCTTGTAAGTAAGCGAGCGACGAATACCCGGTACCAAAATCATCAAGAGCAAGCTGCATACCTGATTTTACTATTTCTTTTAGGCGTCTTTGCGTAAGTGCTTCAGGGTTAACCATTAAGCCTTCAGTTATTTCTGCGACAATTGACGAAGCAGGCAGCTTTGCTGCTTTTAGCATATCGTACCATTCATCTATGCCACTCTCTGGCGTGGATAATTGCACTGGCGATACGTTTACACTTATTTGAAAAGTATCATCGGTTAGTGTTTTTATATCGTTAAGTGTTTGCAAAGCTTGGGCAAATACAAATTGACCAATTGCATTTATTTGCCTGGTTTCTTCAGCAAGTGGGATAAATGCGATAGGGCTAATTAGGCCTTTTTCGGGATGTTGCCAACGAATAAGCGCTTCAGCTTTATGAATATGTAAATCATTTAAAGCAACTATGGGCTGATAAAATAACTCAAACTGTTCAAGTTCTATGGCACTTCGTAAGTCTTTTAATAGCACCATGCGCGCGTGTGCATATTCGCGCATGTCAGCAGAGAAAAACTCAAAACAGTTACGACCATTACTTTTTGCTTTATACATAGCCTGATCGGCTGCCTTTAAAAGCTGTTCAGTATTTTCACCATCATTAGGAGCGCAAGCAATGCCTATGCTTGCACTAATAAATAACTCTTCGTTTTCAAGATGCAAAGCTGACGATAGACTAAGTAAAATATTACTCGCAATTTGATTAATATGGCGCGTACTTTTAATGTGACTAAATACAATAACAAACTCATCTCCCCCAATTCGTGCCACAAACTCAGCATTTTTTGCCGACTGGACTATACGCTGAGATACGAGTTTTAATAAGTTATCGCCATAGTGATGGCCTAATGTGTCATTAATATCTTTAAAGTGATCAATATCTAAAAGCATGACAACCAATTGATTATCTGGAGTAACAACATTTGAAAATCGTTGATTTAATCGCTCCTTTAATTCTAAACGATTTGGTAAGTCAGTTAGGTGATCAAAATGAGCTTGTCGCCAAATGGTTTCATCAGCTTGTTTTTTTTCTGTGAGGTCTGTGAATATCGCGATACGACGAATAGGTGCGTTGTTTGTATCATAAATAGTATCGATTGTGAGCCACTCAGAATAAAGCTGCCCGTTTTTTTTACGGTTAATAACCTCGCCTTGCCAGCGGCCTGTTTGCTGTAATTCAGACCACATTTTATTGTAAAAATTCTTATCATGTTTTCCTGATGAAAGAATTGAAGAGGACCGGCCAATTACTTCTTCTTTACTATATAAAGTCGTTTTGCAAAATGCAGGATTTACATCAAATATGATACCCGTTGGATCGGTGATTGCCATGCCTTCACTACTGTTGTTATACACTAGTGAGGCAAGGTGGAGTGCTTCTTCATTTACTTTTCGTTGTGTTATATCTCGTAGTACAACAACGTATTCATTTTTACTTTGCATTGCGCTAATACGTGCTTCAAAGCTGCGTTTAGGATCTGATTTTTCGAGTGTGAATTCTAAATTACTCGAAACATCAAGTTTAGATAACTGCGATAACAAAAGCTGAACATTGCTGTGTGAAAGTATTGATGATAAATGAGGTACTACAGTGCTGTTAGGATTTACTTGAGGCTTAAACTGTCCTGTTATGTTGAGAATATCGCCATGGATGTTAATTCTAACGTAACTATCGGGCAGAGTATTAAGCAAGCTAGTAAGCTCATCATGCTTGTTTTTTAAATTAGCTTCAGCTGTTAACCGAGTTTGCGCCATTGATTTAAAACGCTGATAGAGAGTATTTAGCTCTGGATTATTGGGTTGTATTTTTTGTGAGGGCATCTCGCCCTTAGCCAATACGTTTGTTGCATTTGTTAGATTATTAATTGGGTCAATAATGCTGGTTTTAAGTAGTTTACGTGCAATTAAACACAGTATCAGCAGCGATAAAATAAACACACCAATCGCTATAAAAAAATTATTATTTATTTGCTTTAAAGCATGCGTAACAGGAAGTGCGATATGTATATTTAAGCTGTTATTACTCGGATCGCTGTAAATAACAGAGTGGTGAAGCATTCGGGCTTCACCTTCAATAGATTTTATTTTTGTTGATGCCTCATTATTAATCGAAGAATCAGTTGCTAATAAAGTCTGTGCAATATTATCGCCAAGCGTGGCCGCTGTAGGTGGATAACGCGCTAAAATTTTTCCGTTAGAATCAGCAATTGCAGCAATAGAGCCTGGCGGAAGTTCAATGTCATTAAAAGCATTGTTCCACCAGTCAAGCGCAACAACGATAACTACAACGCCCTGAATTACATTTTTTTTATTAATAATAGGTAACGCAAAATTAAGGGTGTTTTTTTGCAGACTTCGGTCGTGCTGAAAATAACCTACCGACAATTGGTTACTTTTTAAGGCGTTTTGGAAATACGCCCGATCGGCAATATTAATTGTTTTGGCTAACCCGCTTGTTGTACATATAACAATGCCATTTGGATCTATAATCCCGATATTGGCAACATGTGCGTAAATAGATCTAAATTGATTAAAATAATTAGGGCAGGTCGTTGCTAAATTTTCTTTCTTACTTTCCTCTTTAGCCAAATAACGCGCTAAACGGTCAATATCATCGACTAAGTACTTTTGCTGTAAAATTAATTGCTTAGCAATATTTTCTACTTTTTTTTCACTTTGCTCAATAGAGTGATCGCGTTCAAGCAGCAGTGTAAAAATAATTACAGCGGTGCCCGGAATACTTAGCAATATAAGTAAACGATAAAGCTGATGTTTGAGAGAATAAGTAAAAATAACCATTCCTTAGTTTTGTATTTTGCAATAACAATTGTAGCCAAATTCACTCCAAATAACCATAGTAATTATAAGGTTGAAAATGTAACCAATGAATCATTATAGTTCTATTTTTTGGAATGTTAAGGTCGATTTAAAGACATAGTTGTTTTGTTTAATGGATGATTTAATAACCCCATAAACTTATTCTTTAGAGTGAATTAATAAATGAAAATATCAAAAATACTTACAGCTTATGCAACTCAAGATGGCGATGGTGTGAGTATTAGCCGTATACCTGGGTTTGATGGTAAATATTTAGATCCCTTTTTAATGATTGATGAACTTAAGTCAGACGACAAAAAAGATTATATGGGAGGCTTTCCTGAGCATCCGCACCGAGGTATTGAAACGTTTACTTATATTCTAAAAGGTGGCTTTGAACATCGTGACCAAATGGGTAACAGAGAAGCAATTAAAGCAGGTGATGTGCAATGGATGAGTACAGGGCGCGGCGTCATGCACAGTGAAATGCCACTCGCTGATGCTGTTGACGGTTTGCATGGCTTTCAAATTTGGATAAACATGCCAAGTGCAGAAAAAATGCGTGATTCACGTTATCAAGATACTACAAAGAATCCAGCTCCGAGTTTTACTAACACACAAGGTGTGACGTTAAAAGCACTGGCGGGATCGTGGCAGTTTGAAAGTGAAACGCTTACAAGCGCTCTGCAGAGTTTAGCTGCCAATGCGGCGCTTGCTGATATTACATTACCTGCTGGTAAAAGCATGAATTTAGAACCTATTAGCCAACAAAAAGTAATGCTTTATATTCATAGCGGCTCACTAATAATGAGCGACAATCAAACAATACCAGCGGGTAAGTTACTTATTTTGGAACCAGGGAGTGACATTAATATTAGCTCTGAGCACGGCGCTGGTGTTTTGGTTTTAGCTGGCGATCCACTTAATCAGCCGATTGCTCATATGGGGCCGTTTGTAATGACGACTCAAGCTGAAGTACAGCAAGCAGTGCGTGATTATCAAAACGGCGAGTTTGGCAAAATTTAACGGTATTTTTAGGAGAGTTTTATGGGATTATTAGTTAACGGTCAATGGCAAGATAAATGGTACGACACTGATTCAAGTAATGGTAAGTTTGAGCGCGAGGCGGCGCAGTTACGTCACTGGATAACTGTTGATGGTAGCGCTGGAATAACGGGCGAGGCCGGTTTTAAAGCTCAAGCGAACAGGTATCATTTATATGTGTCACTTGCGTGTCCTTGGGCGCATCGAACGCTTATATTTAGAGCATTAAAAGGGTTACAAGATTTAATTACGGTGTCGGTTGTTAGTCCTGATATGCTTAATAGTGGTTGGGCTTTTGATACGCAAAACCACAGTACTGGTGATGCTTTATTTAATAGTAACTACTTACATCAAGTTTATACAAAAAATAATCCAAAGTACTCCGGGCGAGTAACCGTTCCCGTATTGTGGGATAAAAAGCTCAATAAAATTGTCAGTAATGAGTCTGCCGATATTATACGTATGTTCAATAGTGCGTTTAATGAGTTAACAGGTAATAACGATGACTACTACCCTGAGGCGCTGCAACCAAAAATTGATGAATTAAACGCGTTGATTTATCCAAGTATAAATAATGGTGTTTATCGTACAGGGTTCGCAACAACTCAGGATGCGTATGAAGAGGCATTTAATGATGTATTTAAAGCACTCGATACAGTAGAGGGGATACTGAGAAAGCAGCGTTATTTAGCCACAAATGAACTCACAGAGGCAGATTGGCGATTATTCACCACTCTCATTCGGTTTGATAGTGTGTACGTTGGTCACTTTAAATGTAATTTACGCACAATTGAAAGCTATCCTGCACTGAGCGGATACCTCAGAGAGCTATATCAGGTTAAGGGAGTAGCAGAGACAGTTGATTTTTACCACATTAAACGTCATTACTATTTTAGCCATACAATGATCAATCCAACACAAGTTGTGCCAAATGGCCCAAGTGTTGATTACTTATCTGATCACGGTAGAAATGTTTAGCGTTTAAGCAAACAGCCTAACAAGCCAGCCGTATTTTCTTACCAAGCTGGTTTCGCCTTTCCCTGCTTGTACAGCTGCGCCGGCTAAAAAGGCACTTGTTAGTCCCACTTTAGTTGCGGCAAAACGCTTTAGTCTATATTGAAACGCTGCATGATGTTGGCGTTTTAACTCACTGCGCGTATCCATTTGCTTACTCAGAGCATCAACGTTTTCATTAGGTGCTTTAATTAAGTAGTTAACCAACATATTAATTTCCTTATAAGTTAAACAGTTGTTTTAAGCTTTTAAGTGTTTTACTAAAGCCAATTTTATTGCTTAGGTAAACCGTATTTTTCCAAAGCCATGCTAAACAAGCAACTTGCAGCAAAGTAGCTGTTGCAATACTTAGCCATACTGACCCAAAAAGATCGTATACACCGTATCCAACAGCACCTAGAAATCCTGCCCACAACAAAACCAAACCACTGGCAAAACAGCCTAAAAATATAGTGATCAATGCAAGCGATCTAAGCGATAACCGCCATTCAGCTTTAGCAAGCTGATGGGTGATCTTTCCTTGAGTTTGGTAATCATCCTTGAGCTGCTTAGAGTACTCTAAAAGCTTTGCAATATGATCTTGCCAATCGTCCTTTTGGCTCTGCTGCTCAGTTGTTTGGTTTTGCGCTTCACCATCCTTGGCTGCGCTTGTTTGTGGGTTATTCATCACTGATTACTTACGACGAAATAGTGATGTAATCAGCATACCCGCAGCAAAAGCAATACCCGCGGTTGCTAATGGATTTTCAGAAGCAAATGCACGGGTTTTAGCTGTACATTCACTTAACTTTTCGCGTGCAATAAGTTGTTTTTCGCTTAATGCATCTGCTGAACTCGAAGCGCCTTTACGAACACTGCTTTCAGCTGTTGCTGCTTTGCTAGAAAGTGCATCTACCGCATCGTGCGCTGCTGATGTTGCTTTCTCTGTAAGAGGTGATTCAGTATTTGTTAGTTTAACGTCAGGCTTAACATCTGAAGTTGTGTTTGGTTTCGTATTTGTTGCAGTAGCCATAATCAATCCTTAATAAGTTAAAAATTTAAATAGTGATTTAGATGATGCAATGATTAAACCAAAACTGTTATTTATTTTAAGTTGTTGAGTTTATTGGTTTTTATTGTTTGCATGTAACTTTTCATATTTGGTAATTTAAAGTAAACAGTAACTATTACTACACGGTTAGGTAAATTTTACAAAGGGAGTAAAAATGCTTAAAAAGTTGTAAATATTCATTGGTTATTCAGTAAGCAAAGCGTGTAAACAGAAAGTTATAAAAAACAGAATAGATATTTTTTTCATCACAATCCCACTTTTTCCCACGTAATTCAAACGCTTCGCTTGAGCCCTTATTTTTTCTAGCTTTGGGACTTACTAAAGCTGGTCAGCTTACTTGACAAAATGGCTTGTCAAGCCCTAAACTGGAGCACTGTGGTAAAAAGTGGTTTTTAGTGGATCACTCTGGATAAAAATAAACAAAAGTTGAATAAAACAATTTTAAAGTAGGTTTTTTATGTTTCGTGGCGCGAGTTCACTGAGTTTGGATGATAAGGGGCGTTTTGCGGTACCGACTAAGTACCGAGAATCTCTATTGTCTGAAGATCAGGGAACGGTTATTTGTACCGTCGCATTAAATGAGCCGTGTTTATGGTTGTATCCGCTGGCTGAGTGGCTAGAAATAGAAAGCCGTTTAGCTAAAATCTCCAATATGAACCCACGAGCCCGTCGAATGCAGCGTATGTTGCTCGGGAATGCTACTGAATATCAACTTGATAAAAATGGTCGAATTTTGCTTGCGCCGTCACTGAGGGCTCATGCATCACTTGGCAAAAAAATCATGCTAGTTGGTTTGATGAATAAATTTGAAATTTGGGATGAGGCGCGTTGGCACGAGCAAATGCAGCAAGATACTGAGCTTGAAAGGCTTGGCGATTTTGAACCTAACCAAGATTTAGATAATTTTACACTCTAACAGCACAAAAAAAGGCAAATAATAGCTAATGACAGCGCAATTTGAACACGTATCCGTATTAATGGACGAAACCATCGATGCCCTCGCAATTAAGCCAGACGGTATATACATGGATGGTACGTTTGGACGTGGCGGCCACTCTGGACAAATTTTAGCACGCCTAGGTGATGAAGGTCGCCTGCAAGCAATTGACCAAGATCCACAAGCGATACAATCAGCCGAAAAATTTGCTGATGATCCACGTTTTGCGATTGCACATACTCGTTTTTCAAATTTATACGAAGTAGCAGAGCAGAACGATCTAATTGGTAAAGTGGATGGCATTTTATTAGACATTGGTGTCTCGTCGCCACAACTGGATGACGCTGCGCGTGGTTTTAGTTTTATGAAAGATGGGCCACTTGATATGCGTATGGACCCAACAACAGGTCGCAGTGCTGCACAGTGGTTAGCAGAAGCCGAGTTAGATGATATTACCCACGTAATTAAAAAACTGGGCGAAGAAAAGTTTGGTAAACGCATTGCACACAAAGTACTCGAAGTTCGTGAGCACACGCCAATCACAACAACCAAGCAACTTGCTGACCTTGTTGATGAAGCAGTACCTGTAAAAGATAAGTTTAAGCACCCTGCAACACGTACTTTTCAGGCGATTCGTATTTATATCAATAGCGAGCTTGAAGAGATTCAAACAGCGCTACAGTCTGCAGTTAAAGTGCTAAAGCCAGGCGGACGTTTAGTGGTGATTTCGTTTCACTCACTAGAGGATCGTATTGTAAAACAGTTTATTAGAAAACAGAGTAGGGGAGAAGTGTTACCCAGAGGTCTGCCTTTAACTGATGCACAAATAAATAAAAACCTGACGTTAAAAGCAGTGGGTAAGGCTATTAAGCCAAGTACTGTTGAAGTAGAACGTAATCCACGTTCTCGTAGTTCTGTACTTAGGATTGCACAGAGGTTGGGATGAGTAAAAAAGCGAGCTATCGTCAACCCAATTTATTCTTTGAAATATTAAAAGGCCTAGGTGCTAACAAGCTAACCTCGGCCTTGTTGGTTGTGATATTCGCTTCTAGTTTAGCTGTTGTGCAAACAACACATTTAGCTCGTGGGCAACTTATAAAGCAAGATCAATTATTACAAGAACGTGATGAACTCGATTTAGAGTGGCGCTACTTACTTGTTGAAGAAGAATTTTATTCGCAACATGCACGCATTGAAGAAGTTGCTATATCACAATTAAAAATGAAACGACCTACGAGTCAAGATGAGCAGGTAATAATAGTACAATGAGAAATAGAGGCAAAAAACCAGTCACTAATTTAATCACATGGCGCTTTATGCTGGTGTGTACAGTTGTGTTTATGGTGTTTGTAACACTCGTATCTCGCGCTGCTTATTTACAAGTGATAGAACCTGATAAAGCACGTTCAGAAAGTGATAAACGTACGGTACGTGTTGAAAAACTGCATGTGCAACGCGGAATGATTTTTGACCGCAATGGTAAAGAATTAGCGGTAAGTGTGCCTGTGGTAAGTGTGTATGCTGATCCTAAAGCATTACATAAATCGCTTGTATCTAAAGTAATCAAACAAGCCCGCAAAAGCGGCGAAGATCACTTATCTTTAACTGAAAACACTGTTGAGCTTGATAAGCGTACTGCACTTTATTATAAAAACGATTTACGTTGGCGCGAGCTTGCAGATGTGCTGCGTATTGATCCTAAAAAGATTAATTCTCGACTTTTAAACGATCCTTCGCGTCGCTTTGTGTATTTAAAGCGCCAAGTTACTCCTGCTGTAGCAAATTATATTGGTGATTTACGCCTCCCTGGTATCCATTTACTAGATGAATCTAAACGCTACTACCCTGCAGGTGAAGTTACCGCGCATGTAATTGGCTTTACCAATATCGATGGCAAAGGCATTGAAGGTATTGAAAAGCTATACGAAAACGCTTTAACGGGCGAGGAAGGCCGCCGTACCATTCGTAAAGACGCACAAGGGCGTGAGGTAGAAGTACTTGACGAACGTGAACGTGTAGAGCCAGAAAGTATAGAATTAAGTATTGATCAACGAATTCAAGCCATTGCGTACAAGGCCGTAAAATCAGCTGTACTGACTTATAAAGCCACATCGGGATCGGCTATGGTAGTTGATGTTAAAACCGGTGAAGTACTGGCAATGGTAAACAGTCCTTCATTTAATCCAAATAATTTAAGCGATGCAGCCCCTCATAAACGTCGTAATCGTGCAATTACCGATTTGTTTGAACCTGGCTCAACTGTTAAGCCTCTAGCCATTTTGGCTGGGCTAGACTATGGCGCCATTAAGGCAGATGACACAATTGATACCTATCCAGGGTGGATGCGTTTAGGTGGTAGTTTAGTGAGAGATACCCGTAATCACGGCGAACTAACATTGCGTGAAATACTAAAGTACTCCTCAAACATGGGAGTTGCGAAGGTTACTCAGTTAGTGCCTAAAGATTACCTCGTTGGCTTATACCAAAAAGTAGGGTTTGGCAGTGACACTGGAACAGGCATGGTAGGCGAAAGCAGCGGTTTGTTTTATCCAAATCGTCGTTGGTCTGACTTTGAAATTGCCACTTTATCATTTGGTTATGCGATTTCGGTAAGTACTGCGCAAATGGCGCGCTTTTATACCATGTTAGGCGCTGGTGGAGTTAACCGACCACTGACTATTTTAAAGCAAGACAATATACCTGAAGGCGAACGTATTTTTAAACAAAAAGACGTAGAAGCCGTAGTCCACATGATGGAAAGTGTATTTGAAAAAGACGGTACTGCTCGCAACATAAAAGTTGATGGGTATCGTGCAGCTGGTAAAACAGGTACATCTAAAAAAGCCGTAGCAGGTGGTTATGGTGATGAATATGTAGGTTATTTTGCAGGTGTAGCGCCGGCAAGTAATCCTCGTTTAGCCGTGGTAGTTATGATTAATGAACCAGGTGGTGATGTGTACTATGGAGGTGCCACCGCTGGCCCTGCATTTGCAGAAATCATCTCTAACGCATTAAGAATATTAAACGTAGCGCCTGACAAGGAAGAGGTTGCGTACGTAAAAGGTAAGGACAACGATGCGTGATTTAAAGGACATTTTAAAATACATCGAAATAGATGCGCCCTCGCAGCTGGTAAAACATTTACGCCTTGATAGTCGTGAAGTAACGCCAGGTGATGTATTTGTTGCTATTAAAGGCCATGCACTTGATGGCGGTCAATTTATTAATAAAGCAATTGAAAATGGCGCAACAGCTATTATTGCTGACAGATTATGTGAATTTGAAACAAGTTTTGAGCCACTATATTTAGTTTCGGAGCTTGATAAAAAGCTTCCAGAATTAGCAAGTCGCTTTTATAGCCAGCCAAGTCAGGCTCTTGATTTAATTGGTGTGACAGGTACAAACGGTAAATCGACAACCACAGCAATGATTGCCCACTTAGCGCAATTTTGCAGTACAGAGTCGGCCATTATAGGGACTTTAGGTTACGGCCACCCTGATAATTTAATTCCACTGATTAATACCACGCCTTCTGCGGTTGATTTACAACATATTTTGAGTGATTTAAATTCGCAGCATAAAAAGCTAGTAGCCATGGAAGTATCATCTCATGGGTTAGTGCAGCAACGTGTTGCTAAATGCGCGTTTAAAGCGGCTGTGTTTACTAATATTTCGCGTGATCACTTAGATTACCATGGTGATATGGCAAGTTACGGTGATGCGAAACTAATGCTTTTCCGTGATTTTGAACCGCAAGTTGTAGTGCTTAATCAAGATGATTCTCAAGCTGAGCAATGGCTTGAAAAGTATGATTTTAATAACCTAATTTGTTATGGTCGCAAAAACTTAGCTCCTAAGAATGCCCGATACGTTTATTTTTCTGATGTTGAATATTCAAGTGAAGGTATTTCGGCTCAGTTATCGACAAGTTGGGGTGATATTTCAATTAAATCGCCTCTGTTTGGCGAATTCAACTTATATAACTTAACGGCAGCGCTCGCTACATTACTAGGGCTTGGTTATCCGCTTGAGCAATTAGTTGCAGGTTGTGCGCAATTACAGCCAGTAGCAGGGCGAATGCAAGCATTTAGTCAAGCAGGTATGCCAACGTGTGTTGTTGATTACGCCCATACGCCCGATGCACTAGCCCTTGCGTTACAAGCATTGCAGCTGCATGTGCCAGGCGGTGTAAGTTGTGTATTTGGTTGCGGTGGTGACAGAGATAAAGGTAAGCGCGTATTAATGGCGCAAGCTGCAGAGCAAAATGCGAATAAAGTGATTATTACCAGTGACAATCCTCGCTCAGAAAATCCTGATGACATTATTGCAGATGTAGCTGGCGGTTTAACCCATCCTCAAAATGCACATTTAGAGGCTGATAGAGCAACTGCAATTCGTTTTGCTATAGAAAACGCTACAGCTGATGAGGTTATTTTGATTGCAGGTAAAGGCCATGAAGATTATCAAATTATAGGCGATAAGCGAATCGACTTTTGCGATCGCCGATATGTACAAGAACAACTAAAAAAAGCAGTAAGAGGGATAACACAATGATCCCAATGGATTTTGATTGGTTAGCTAATGTGCTAACAACCGATTATCAAGGTGATAATCAACACGTGCTTAATATAAATACTGATACTCGTACAGTGTGCGATGGCGAAGTGTTTTTAGCACTGAAAGGGCCAAATTATGATGGGCATAAATTTATAGCTGAGGCTAAACAAAAAGGTGCTATTGGCGTTATTGTTCAGCACAAAGTTGATGTAGATATTCCACAATTTATAGTAAGCGATACACGTATTGCACTAGGTGTAATTGGTACTGCTGTTATTGCGCAAGTGGCGCCTAAAACAATTGCTATTACAGGCAGTGTGGGTAAAACCACGGTAAAAGAAATGTGCGCCGCTATTTTGTCGGTCCACGGTGATGTATTAGCTACTAAAGGTAATTTTAATAATGATATTGGCGTCCCACTTACGTTATTGCGCTTAGAGCCTCAACATCGTTTTGCGGTTATTGAACTGGGTGCAAATCACTTAGGTGAAATTGCCTACACCACTGCAATGACAAAACCAGATGTAGCCGTTGTATGTAATGTTGCAGCAGCCCACTTAGAAGGTTTTGGTAGTTTAATGGGCGTCGCAAAAGCTAAAGGTGAGATTTTTGATGGCCTTAAAGATAACGGCGTTGCGATTGTTAACTGTGATAGTGAATTTAGCCAATATTGGTTAGATAAGCTTGAAGGGCGAAGTGTTAAACGTTTTTCTACAACTGAAAAACTAGATATTTGGGCAGAGAACATCACGCTTGATGCCAATGCGCGTGCAAGCTTTACGCTTTGCACTAAAAACAAGCAAGTACCTGTTACTTTAGCATTGCCTGGTAAACATAACATTGGGAACGCGCTTATTGCAGCCGCATTAACTAGCGAGTTTGATGTAACTCTTGAAGAAATAGCCAATGCACTTGCCACAATGGGTGATGTAAAAGGGCGCGTTAATTTAATTGAAGTGTCTGATTTACTCACCGTGGTTGATGATACCTATAATGCCAATGTTAAGTCGGTAAAGGCTGCGATTGACTTGTTAAGTGATATGCAAGGTCACCGCATTTTAGCGCTCGGAGACATGGGTGAGCTAGGTGAAGATGCACGTACGTACCATCAAGAAGTTGGCGAGTATGCACTTGAGCAAGGGATTGATGAGTTATTTACATTAGGTGTGTTAAGTAAATACGCAAGTGATGTGTTTGAACTACCTAATCGCCACTTTTCGAGCCGCGAACAGATGCAGCAAAAAATTCAAGACAGTATTAATAAAGTGAATACTAAAACAACAATAGTAGTGAAAGGATCGCGCAGTTCTCGCATGGAATTATTAGTAACCGATTTAGTTAATGGCCAGCAACAAGCCATCAATGGAGTATCATAATGTTAGTTTGGCTGGCAGAGTATTTAACACAGTATTTTAGTGGTTTTCATGTTTTTTCGTATTTAACGCTACGTGCCATTTTAGGTATTTTAACTGCGCTAATTATGTCTCTTTATTTAGGACCTAAGTTAATTCGTGGTTTGCAACGTATGCAAATAGGCCAAACAGTTCGAGACGATGGTCCGCAATCGCATTTGTCTAAGTCGGGTACGCCGACTATGGGCGGCTTACTTATTTTAGCGGCCATTTTTACCAGCACGCTACTTTGGGCCGATTTATCAAATAAATACGTATGGGCAACACTGTTTGTAATTGGCTCTTTAGGTATTGTTGGCTTTGTTGATGATTACCGTAAAGTTATTCGTAAAGATCCAAAAGGCTTAATTGCTAAGTGGAAGTACTTTTGGCAGTCAGTCATTGCATTAGTTGTAGCTACTGCTTTGTATTTTACCAGTGCACAAGCATCTGAAACATCACTTGTTGTTCCATTTTTTAAAGACGTGTTACCGCAATTAGGTTTGTTTTATATCGTGCTTACGTATTTTGCCATAGTAGGTACATCAAACGCGGTAAACCTGACCGATGGTTTAGATGGCTTGGCGATTGTGCCAATTATTTTAGTGGCTTCGGCATTGGCAATTATTGCTTACTTAACAGGTAATATTAACTTTTCGGCTTACTTACATATTCCACATTTACCGCTGGCGAGTGAGCTTGTGGTTGTATGTACTGCCATTGTGGGCGCAGGGCTTGGCTTTTTATGGTTTAACACTTACCCAGCACAAGTATTTATGGGCGATGTTGGCTCATTAGCACTTGGTGGCGCATTAGGTATTATTGCTGTTTTAGTACGCCAAGAGTTACTGCTTATTATTATGGGCGGTGTATTTGTAATGGAAGCACTATCGGTAATATTACAAGTGGGGTCGTATAAATTACGCGGACAACGCATTTTTAGAATGGCGCCGATTCATCATCATTATGAATTAAAAGGTTGGCCAGAGCCTCGCGTTATTGTGCGCTTTTGGATTATTTCTGTTGTGCTAGTGCTTGCTGGCTTAGCTACTTTAAAGATTCGATAAATGCAGTATTTAAACGAGATAAAAAACAAACAAATAACAGTGCTCGGACTCGGTGTAACCGGTCTGGGCATTGTGCGTTTTCTATTATCTCATGGCCTCACACCAAAGGTCATTGATAGCCGAGTAACCCCGCCGGGGATTGATTGGTTAAAAGAGCACGCGCCTAATCTAAATACTCACTTTGGTAATTTGGATGACGCAGAGTTTTGTTCAAGCGATATGATTATTATAAGCCCTGGGCTTAGCTTAAAAATACCAGCTGTTGCAAATGCAATTAACGCAGGTGTTGAAGTGATTGGCGACGTTGAGTTATTTGCACGTATTAATTCAAAACCGGTTGTTGCAGTAACGGGCTCTAATGGTAAATCAACCGTGGTTACGCTCGCTTATGAAGTATTAAAACAAGCCGGCTATAAAGTTGCTTTGGGTGGAAATATTGGCACAGCGGTGCTTGATTTGCTCAGTGATGATTTTGACGTGTATGTACTTGAGTTATCGAGTTTTCAGCTAGATACCACAACGAGTTTAAAACCTGTGAGTGCAACGGTATTAAATGTGTCTGAAGATCACCTTGATCGCTACGACAGTTACCAAGCTTATATAGACTCAAAGCTAAGTATTTATGACGGTGCAGAGCTTATTATTGTCAACGCAGACGATATGCAAACACATCCAGTTGAGCGCGGTTCTACCCCCCTAATCAGCTTTGGTGCTCAACAAGGTGATTACCATTTAGCGCAACATAATGGCGAAACTCACTTTACGGTTAAAGGCGATGCCTTTTTACCTGTTGATACGCTTGCGGTAGTGGGTAAGCACAATTATTTAAATACGCTTGCAGTAATGGCGCTCTTAAGTCCGTTTGAAGTAAGCAAAGAGCAATATAAAAATGCATTAGGTCAATTTAATGGGTTGGCTCATCGCTGCCAATTTGTAGCTGAGCTTAACGGTGTAAAGTATTTTAACGATTCAAAGGCAACTAATGTTGGAGCGACCATTGCTGCAATAGATAGTTTAGCTAGTGGCGGTGAAAATCTGATTGTTATTGCTGGTGGCGATGCCAAAGGCGCTGATTTAAATGCGCTTAAACCTTACATAGAACAGCATGTAAAAGCATTAATTTGTTTTGGTAAAGATGCAAGTGACTTAGCTGCGATTACCAATAAGAGTTATTTAACTAACAATATGGAAGAAGCCGTTACTTTGGCCAAAGTACTTAGTAGTACAGGCAATATTGTTTTATTAGCACCCGCATGTGCCAGTATTGATATGTATAACAACTATATGCAACGCGGTGATGACTTTGTTCAGTGTGTAATGGCAGGGGCGTTATGATTGCTTTTGCCGATATAAGAGACGCATTAACACCTAAGCCTTCGGCGCAGTTATACGATGTACCGCTATTGTACTGCGTAATAATGCTCATTGGTGTTGGTTTTATCATGGTGACCAGCGCATCAATGCCTACCGCAGAGCGGTTATTTGATGACCCGTACCATATTACCATTCGCCACAGCATGTTTTTGGCAATGGCGTTTGTGCTTTTTTGGATAAGCGTTTGTGTGCCAATGGAGTGGTGGAAACGATCAAACCCTTATCTATTAATACTAGGTATGGTGCTATTAATAGCGGTATTGATTATTGGGCGTGAAGTAAACGGCGCTAAACGATGGATACCTATTGGACCTGTTGGTTTTCAGGTGGCTGAGGCCGCTAAGTTGTACTTTTTTAGTTATATTGCGGGTTATTTGGTAAGAAAACGCGAAGAAGTACAAGAAAATATTAAAGGCTTTGCAAAGCCAATTGCTGTATTTGCAGTGTATGCACTGCTTATTCTGCTGCAGCCAGATTTAGGCACAGTGGTTGTTATGTTTGTAACAACGGTTGGTTTATTGTTTTTAGCTGGTGCTAAGTTATGGCAGTTTTTTGTACTTATTTTAACGGGCGTTGGTCTGGTTGTATTACTTATTATTGTTGAACCATATCGTATGGCACGTGTTGTTGGCTTTTTAGACCCTTGGGATGATCCTTTTGGCAAGGGTTATCAGTTGGTGCAATCGCTAATGGCATATAGCCAGGGTGGTTGGTTTGGCCAAGGCTTAGGTAACAGTGTACAAAAGCTACAATATTTACCTGAAGCACATAACGATTTTATTTTTGCCGTTATAGGTGAAGAACTTGGCTTAATAGGCGTTGTAAGTATTTTAACGGTATTAGCTACTTTAGTATTTAGAGCCTTATTAATAGGCCAACAAGCGCTTAAGTGCGGCAAGGAATACGAAGGCTACTTTTCATTTGCCATTGGTATTTGGTTTGCATTTCAAACCATGGTGAATGTAGGTGCGAGTGCGGGTATTTTACCGACGAAGGGTTTAACCCTGCCGTTTATTTCTTATGGCGGCTCAAGCTTATTAATTATGACGATTGCCACGGGTATTTTATTACGCGTAGATTTTGAAACCAAAATGGCAACCAAACAAGCCACCTCACGCGGAGGTAAGCGATGAGTAAAAAATTAGTAGTAGTGGCTGGTGGAACTGGCGGACACATTTTTCCCGGTATTGCAGTAGCCGATTATTTAAAACAGCAGGGCTGGCAAGTTAGCTGGATCGGCACACCAGATCGAATGGAAGCGAGCGTTGTACCTAAGCACAATATAGATATTGATTTTATTAACGTTAAAGGTGTTCGTGGTAACGGATTAAAGCGTCTTATTAAAGCCCCATTCATGGTAATTAATGCAGTATTGCAGGCGCGTAAGGTATTGAAAGAACAGCGTCCTGATGTAGTACTTGCAATGGGCGGTTATGTTACGGGGCCAACGGGAATTGCCGCAAAAAGTTTAGGTATCCCGCTGGTTATTCACGAGCAAAACGCTGTAGCGGGTATGAGCAATAAACTGCTAGCTAAGGTGGCTACACGAGTATTAGCTGCATTTCCAAGTGCTTTTGCACAGGGTCAAGCCGAGCTAGTAGGTAACCCAGTTCGCCAAAGCGTTATGAATATAGCCAAACGCGATGTATCAAGCCCTATTAATATTTTAGTAGTGGGCGGCTCGCTTGGTGCACAAGTGCTTAATCAAACATTACCAGAAGCATTTAAAGCACTAAATAATACAGCTCCAATAAGTGTATGGCATCAAACAGGTAAGGGTCATTTAACTACTGTAGAAGCCGCTTATAAAATGCATGCTTTTACAGGCAGTAATGCAAAAATAGCTGAATTTATTGATGATATGGACGCAGCGTATAGCTGGGCCGACATTGTTGTTTGCCGTGCTGGTGCGTTAACTGTTAGCGAAATTGCAGCGGCAGGTAAAATGGCCGTTTTTGTTCCGTTTCCACATGCTGTGGACGACCATCAAACAGCGAACGCACAATATTTAGTGATGGCTAATGGCGCATTATTAATGCCACAAGGGCAGTTTAATAAACAATCAATTGTTGAACTATTAAGCCCGTATTTAGCCCAACCTTCATTAATTACTGAAATGGCTACAAATGCAAAAAAACAAGCCATTTTAGATGCCACAGCAAGCGTAGCAACGCACTGTGAGCAAGTAACAAATAAGAGAAAATAAGTGAAAGAAACGTCAGTACAAGAAAAACACACACGCCCTGCAATGCGCCGAATAGAAACCATTCACTTTATTGGTATTGGTGGAGCAGGTATGGGCGGTATTGCTGAAGTACTCGCTTTTGAAGGCTACCGTATTACAGGTTCTGACATTGCCCATAGCGCTATGACAGATCGTTTAATTAAAGCCGGTGCAGAAGTATTTATAGGCCATCATGAAAATAACGTGAAAGATGCCAATGTAGTCGTTGTTTCAAGTGCGATTGATGAAACAAATCCTGAAATTATTGCAGCCAAAGCCGCAAGAGTTCCTGTTGTTCGCCGCGCAGAAATGTTGGCTGAGTTAATGCGTTTTCGCCACGGTATAGCCATTGCGGGTACGCATGGTAAAACAACGACAACAAGCTTAATTGCGAGTATTTATGGACAAGCAGGGCTTGATCCAACCTTTATTATTGGTGGCTTGCTAAATAGCGCAGGTAGTAACGCAAAAGTAGGTAAAAGTGATTTTTTAATTGCCGAAGCTGATGAAAGCGACGCGTCGTTTTTACACTTACAGCCAATGGTCTCGGTGATCACAAATATTGAAGAAGATCACATGGATACTTATGGCGGCAGTCTTGAAAAGATGAAAGACACATATGTAGATTTCATTCATAACTTGCCGTTTTATGGTTTAGCTGTTGTATGTATTGATTCTGAAGTTGCTGCTGAACTTATCCCGCGTTTTGGTCGCCCAGTTATCACGTATGGTGAATCGAAGGATGCTGATTACCGCATGAGCGACTTTAGCCAATCAGCTAATACATGCACATTTACAGTAACTAACAAACAAGGTGAGTGTTTAACTGCCACGTTGAATATGCCAGGTAGACACAACGCACTTAATGCAACCGCTGCGATTGCTGTGGCAAAAGATCAAAACATTGCGAATCATGCAATTTTAGAAGCGCTGCAGAAGTTTGAAGGTATTGGTCGTCGTTTTCAACACTATGGTGAATTTGAAAACGAGCGTGGCAATGTGATGTTAGTTGATGATTACGGGCATCATCCCTCAGAAGTTGCAGCAACAATTGCAGCAGTACGTGAAGGTTGGCCTGATAAGCGTTTAGTAATGGTATATCAACCTCATAGATTTTCTCGTACACGCGACTTATACGAAGATTTTGTAAAAGTACTTGCTGATGTAGATCAGTTGCTATTGCTTGATGTGTATAGCGCTGGTGAAGATCCAATTGTTGGCGCAGATAGCAAAAGCTTATGCCGTAGCCTTCGTCAACGTGGCAAAGAGCCGCTACATGTAGCAACAAATGCAGAGCTTGCAGGCGTTTTGGCCGCAAATTTACAAAATAATGATTTAGTATTAACCCAAGGCGCTGGTAATATAGGTCAGTTAGTTAAAACATTAGCTGCGACGGGTATGTCGATAGAAAAACTTAAGCAAGGTGAAGTATGACTCAGGTAAACACACAATTTGGTAAAGTAGCGGTACTGCTAGGTGGTAACTCAGCAGAACGTGAAGTGTCTTTACGATCGGGTCAGGCTGTTTTAAATGCGCTGCAAAATAGTGGCATTGATGCAATTGCATTTGACCCGCAAAGTCGTTCTTTGTGGGAGTTAAAAGAATTAAATGTAGAGCGCGTTTTTATTGCTTTGCATGGTCGTGGTGGCGAAGACGGAACTGTACAAGGTGCGCTTGAGTTTATGAACCTGCCTTACACGGGCAGTAATGTACTGGGTTCAGCACTTGCTATGGATAAAGTACGTTGTAAGCACTTATTTAAATCAGCGGGTTTAAGCACTGCACCTTATACCGTAGTTGACGCTAAAAAAGGCTTTGATGCTGCAGCTATTATGGGTGAGTTTAAAAAGGTAATGGTTAAGCCATCGCACGAAGGCTCAAGCATAGGTATGGCGCAAGCAAGTACAGCACAAGAACTTGAAGACGCACTAGCTAATGCATTTAAGTTTGATAATCAAGTGCTTGTAGAGCAGTGGATCACGGGACGTGAATTCACAGTTACAGTGCTTGGCGATGAAGTACAACCAGTCATCGAGATGACGACACCAAATGGTTTTTACGATTACCAAGCTAAGTATCAATCAAATACAACGCAGTATCATTGCCCTGCAGATTTATCAGAGCAAGATACTAAGTACTTACAAGCTATATCGCTAGATGCATTTGATTTAGTGGGCGCAAGTGGTTGGGGCCGTGTTGATGCGATGCAAGACGAGCAAGGTAACTTTTACCTGCTTGAAGTAAATACAGTACCTGGCATGACTGAAAAGTCGTTAGTGCCAATGGCAGCAAAAGCGAATGGGGCAACTTTTGAACAATTAGTTGTTCGCATTTTAGAGCAAACGCTTTAATATGCATCCCCTTTTAGAAAAAGCTCAGGAAATCAAACTGAAACTTAATTGGTCTCTGATTTTTGGTGTGAGCTTTTTTCTGATAGTTGTAATTGGCTTAGTGCAAATTACGACAGGTGTATCGGATTGGTTAGTTGAAAACAAAGATGCTCAAATTAAGCACCTTACAGTGCAAGGGCAGCCTAAATACACAGATGAAACGGCAATTATAAAAGCGATTAAAAAAGCCGATTTAAGTAGTTTTTTTGAACTTGATGTTAAGCATGTGCAGCAGCTAGTTCAAGACTTACCCTGGGTTGCTACCGCTTCGGTGCGTAAACAATGGCCTGATACTATACAAGTATATGTTGTTGAACATGAAGTAGTAGCACATTGGAATAGCGACTTATTGCTCAACCAAAGTGGTCAAGCATTTCAAGCCAGCAGCGATAAGTTAGATGATAACTTACCGCAGTTATACGGCCCAGAAGGCAGCGAAGAAGAAGCGTGGATTGCTTTTAAGCAATTTGATGAAATGCTAAAAGTTAACGGCTTAACGTTAACAAGTTTGGCATTGTCGGAGCGCTTTTCGTGGCAACTATGGTTAGATAACGGAATACGTTTAAATTTAGGACGTAAAGATAAAGCCAAGCGTGTACAACGTTTTATAGACGTTTATCCACGAATGGAACAACGTGCAGATGCACAAGTAGATACAATAGATTTACGGTATGATACCGGCCTTGCAGTCAGCTTTAAGCCAGTGCAAGAAGAACAATTACAAAATAAGAGTAAGGCATGACTAAGTCAGCAGAAAGAAACCTAGTAATAGGGTTAGACGTTGGCACCTCGAAAGTGGTTGCCACGGTAGGTGAAATCACCGCAGATAACAAGCTCAGCATTGTTGGTGTGGGCAGCCAAGTATCTCATGGTATGGATAAAGGCGGCGTTAACGATTTAAACTTAGTGTCTGAGTCTATTCGCCGAGCAATAGACGAAGCCGAGTTAATGGCTGATTGTCGTATTAGCTCTGTGTATTTGGGTATTTCTGGCAAGCATATACAATGTCAAAACGAAAGTGGCGTGGTGGCAATTAATAACACTGAAGTCACTGAAGAAGACATTGAAAATGTAATTCATATTGCGCGTTCTGTGCCTATTTCGGCAGAGCGTAAAATGCTGCATGCATTGCCGCAAGAATACAGTATCGACATGCAAGAGGGCATTAAAAACCCATTGGGCATGAGTGGTGTTCGTATGGAAGCGCGTGCACACATTATTACGTGCTCAAACGATATGGCAAAAAATATCGAGAAATGCGTAGAGCGCTGTGGTCTTGAAGTTGATCAGCTTATCTTTACTGCGTTGGCATCATGTTATTCAGTGCTTACGCCAGATGAAAAAGAGCTTGGTGTTGCAGTACTTGATATTGGCGGCGGTACTATGGATATCACCATTTATATTAATGGTGCGCTTCGTCACTCTGCCGTTATACCTGTGGCTGGTAACCAAGTTACTGGTGATATTGCAAAAATATTTCGTACACCTATATCACATGCAGAGTCACTCAAAGTACAATACGCATGCGCTAGTAGTCAAATGGCTAGTAGTGAAGACACGATTGAAGTACCTAGTGTAGGCGGACGACCAGCAAGACTGATGTCGCGCCATACATTATCTGAGGTGGTAGAGCCTCGTTTTAGAGAATTATTTGAGCTTGCGATGGAAGAAATTCGTCGTTCAGGCTTAGAAGACCAAATTGCGGCAGGTCTCGTTATAACAGGCGGAACTGCTAAAATGACTGGCGCGATGGAAGTGGCAGAAGACATCTTCCAAATGCCAGTAAGGATAGGCAAACCAATCGGGATGGTTGGTTTGACAGACTACGTAGATGATCCTTCGTACGCAACCGCTGTTGGTTTGTTACAATACGGGCGTACCATGCAATCGATGAATGCACAAAAGTCGAAAGCAGAGGATAACAATAATTGGTGGAACCGCATTACTAAATGGTTCCAAGGCGAGTTTTAAGACTCAAGTCGGAGAGTAAACATGTTTGATATAATGGAACAACACAGCGAAGAAGCTGTAATAAAAGTAATCGGCGTGGGCGGTGGTGGCGGTAACGCTGTTGAGCACATGGTTAAACAACAAATAGAAGGCGTGCGTTTTATAGCCGCTAATACGGATGCGCAAGCATTACGTAACTCTGCTGCCGATATTACAGTTCAGCTAGGCACGCAAATAACCTCTGGGTTGGGTGCGGGCGCAAACCCTGAAGTAGGCCGTAAGTCGGCTGAAGAAGATGCAGATACAATTCGTGCCAGCCTTGAAGGCGCCGATATGGTATTTATTGCAGCCGGTATGGGCGGCGGTACAGGTACTGGTGCAGCACCGGTAGTTGCTAAAATTGCTAAAGAACTCGGTATTTTAACCGTTGCAGTTGTAACACGTCCTTTTGATTTTGAAGGTAAAAAACGTGCAGCAGCCGCTGAACAAGGCATTAACGAATTGTCAGAAATTGTAGATTCACTTATTACAATTCCGAACAATAAATTGCTTAAAGTTTTAGGAAAAGGGACTACACTTCTAGATGCCTTCGCTAAAGCTAATGACGTATTATTTGGTGCGGTACAAGGTATAGCAGAGCTAATTACACGTTCTGGTTTAATTAACGTGGATTTCGCCGATGTTAGAACTGTAATGTCTGCAATGGGTACTGCAATGATGGGAACGGCGTCTGCGTCAGGCCCTGATCGTGCACAAGAAGCAGCAGAAGCGGCTATCTCAAGCCCACTACTAGAAGACGTTGATTTAACAGGTGCTAAAGGTATCTTAGTTAATATCACCGCAGGTATGGACATTGCGATTGAAGAATTTGAAATTGTTGGTAATCACGTTAAAGCACTTGCGTCAGAAAACGCAACGGTTGTTGTTGGTGCGGTAATCGACCCAGAAATGACTGATGAGCTACGTGTAACGGTTGTTGCAACTGGCTTAGGCGGCGATCGTCGTCCACAGTTTGGTATTGTTGATAACGGCTTTAAAAAAGCATCAGGTTCTGATGTTGCAAGCACATCAAACCAAACGAGCAGTATGTACGTACCAAGCTTTGCAAGCCAAGATACAAACACTGAAGAAAACACTGCTAAAGCGCAAACGAAAAGCAAAGAAAAAGCGCCTACAACTAGTTCAAGCAGTGCATCAAGCTCTTCAGCACAAAACAGTAAAAAAGCGGATAAATCAGAAGGTGGTGATTATTTTGATATCCCCGCTTTTTTACGTAAGCAGGCTGATTAACATTTAATAATACTTTTGTTTGAAATATGTACAAATATTGAAAGGCAAAAGGATTTATGTTAAAATACGCCATATAACTGTAACTGATTTAAAAGTGAGCATACCTATGATTAAACAGCGTACGATTGCAGAAGTAGTCAAAGCCATAGGAATTGGACTTCATAAAGGTGAGAAGGTCACAATAACTCTCCGACCTGCGAGCGCAAATACTGGGATTGTATTTCGTCGTGTCGACCTTGATCCGGTTGTTGATTTTGAAACAACACCTGAAGCCGTTGGTGATACGCAGTTGTGTACCTGTTTAATTAACAAAGATGGTGTTCGCTTATCGACTACTGAGCATCTTATTGCAGCTGTTGCTGCAATGGGAATTGATAATCTAATTGTAGAATTAGATAGCTCAGAAGTGCCGATTATGGATGGTAGTGCATTACCATTCATATATCTGTTACAAAAAGGCGGAATTGAAGAGCAAAACGTTGCTAAACGCTTTATCCGCATTAAAGAAAAAGTACGCATTGAAGAAGGTGATAAGTGGGCTGAAGTTGAACCATATGATGGTTTTCATATCGACTTTGAGATTGCATTTAACCACCCAGCTATCAATGAAAGTCGCCAACGTATTGGGTTGGATATAACAACGCAAAGCTTTATTGAAGAAATTAGCCGTGCGCGTACTTTTGGATTTATGAAAGATATTGAATACATGCATGCAAACAACCTAGCGCTAGGTGGTAGCATGGATAGTGCTGTGGTACTTGATGAGTTCAAAGTTTTAAATCCTAACGGTTTGCGTTATAGCGACGAGTTTGTTAAGCACAAGATATTAGACTGTGTTGGTGACATGTTTATGACAGGCCATAACCTTTTAGGTAAAGTAACTGCATTTAAATCGGGTCATGATTTAAATAATAAATTACTTCGTAAAATTATGGCTACAGAGTCAGCATGGGAGTGGGCAACATTTGAAACGCCTGTGACGATGCCTGCACCCGGTCTTGAGTTAGCTCCAGCCTAAAAGCAGTAAAAGAGCAGCTCGAAAAACAGTTATAAAAAATGACGCTAATTAGCGTCATTTTTTTGCGTGAAATTTAATAGCTCTATACTTTATTATAACTCCAAAAGAGCTTGTAACTGATTTAAACTAGCTACGGTATAGGTTGGCTTTATTCCGTCGGCTAATTGCTCACCAGGGTGTTGTAACCAGCAAGTATCAATACCTGCATTGTTGCCGCCAAGTATGTCACTTGCAGCAGTATCACCCACCATAAGTATCTCGCTTTTATCTGGGTTACCCATTAGCTCAAATGTGTGCTCGAAAATCGCTTTATTCGGTTTTGCTATACCTACAAGTTCAGATATAACTAACCATTCAAACATATCTTTTAAGCCAGTATGCTCAAGGCGTACGGTTTGTAAGCGGGCAAATCCGTTAGTAATAATACCTAATCTAGCATTTGGCTTAAGTTTATTTAAAAGCTCAATAGCACCAGGTAATGGCTCGCAAATTTGCGCCATAGAATCTAAAAAAGCATCGTTTAGCTCTTTTGCTGGCACATTAAGTTTTGAAGCCCACTCATTAAAGCGTGTTACTTGTAAGTAATCTGCGCTAATAGTGCCATTTTGATAATCAACCCACAGCTGCTTATTGGTTTTTTGATAATGAATATAATCGTCTTGGCTAAAATCTACGTTGTAAGCTTTAAACATGCGAGTCATGCCCGCTAAAATATCAAACCTAAATAAGGTTTCGTCTGCATCAAACAATACATAGTTGTACTTCATTAAACTTCCTAAATTAATTTGTTTGGCTGTATAGCTCAGGGTGTAAAAAAGGCGCCATAGCTAAAGTGAGTGCTTGTGTATAGGTACTTCCGCGCGTGGCATGATTATTGGTAAGTAGACCAATAGCGCCACCTTTTTGTTTAACGTTGGTGGTATTAAATGCTTTGTCCATTACATCGCCAAGTTCTTCACCTTTAAGTAATGCATTATAAAGTACTTGGGGTAGAGGAAGGTTGCTGCTACGCCCTACAACTTGATCTAAGGCATTATCAATAACTACGTAAGCAAAGGTTGCTGCACCATAGCTAAATTGCTCTGCACCGCCTTCCATTGCAACGTAATAGTGAGCTTGGTGGTGCTTTTTACAATAATTAACACGGTTTTGCGCGCCAATACGTGTTTCGTCTTCGCCAATAGGCTGATCGGGCACGTCTGAGGGAGCATTCACACCTTCACAGTCAATGATACATTCTGGAAAATACATAGTAAAAATATGTTTAGCGGCATTTATTTTTACAGGATTTTTAGAACCGACAATAATTTTTAATTGTTGTGACATGCTGATCTCACCTTGAGCAAAATCAGCAGTGTACGTGAGTTAGCTTTAACAAAAAAGAGTCGGTAATCAAATAGGTAAATCGAGTGGTGCTAGGTTTTCCAGTGCACGCTTTTTCAAAATAATATCTTTAATTAATGGGGTAAGCACAAGCTCCATAGCCAAGCCCATTTTGCCGCCTGGTACTACAAGCGTATTAATACGAGACATAAAACTGCCTTCGATCATGCGTAAATAATAAGGAAAATCAACATCATCAATACCCCTAAAGCGAATAACTACAAAGCTTTCATCAAGAGATGGAATATCTTTGGCGCTAAATGGATTTGAGGTATCAACAGTAGGCACCCGCTGAAAATTAATATGGGTACGAGAAAACTGCGGGGTAATATGATTTATATAGTCATCCATACTGCGCACAATAGAGCCCATAACCGCTTCGCGAGAATGGCCTCGTTCGGATGTGTCGCGTATTAATTTTTGAATCCACTCAAGGTTAATAATTGGAACCATGCCTATTAATAAATCGACATGCTTTGCCACGTCTACATCTTGATCAACTACACCACCGTGTAACCCTTCATAAAACAAAATATCAGTATTGCTATCAAGGTCTTGCCAAGGAGTAAATGTACCCGGTAATTGATTGTATGGGACGGCTTCATCAAAGGTGTGTAAGTATCGGCGTAACTTACCTTGGCCTGTTTCACTATAGTTTTCAAACAACGCTTCTAAAGCACCAAAGTCATTTGCTTCTCGGCCAAAGTAACTAATGTGTTTATTTTCTTGTTGTGCTTCACGTACTTTTTTATCCATTTCAGGGCGAGTGTAACGATGAAAGCTATCTCCTTCGATAAAAGCCGCTTCAATATTAAGGCTACGGAAAATATGTTTAATTGCATTGGTTGTGGTGGTTGTACCCGCACCAGACGAACCCGTAATCGCAATAATAGGATTTTTAGCTGACATGTTAATTCTCTTTTTTAGGACCAGGTTTTATAACCAGACTAAACTTAACATTATTTTAAGCCGTTTGGGTATCTTAAGAGTTGACTGACTTAGCTCAAGTGACGCCATCAGCAAATAACGTTATCATGAGGTGCTTAAAATTAAAACGAGAGAAAGCATGAAACTTATTAAACCATTACTTGGGGTCTTTTCTATAGCAGCGCTTAGCCCAATTATGGCGCAGGCTAGCATGCCAAAAAGCCAAGTATTACTTGCTGATTTAAATACACCTTTCGGGGTACAAGTTAGTATAGTGAGTGATAAAAACAGTTATAACAACCAACCGTACTTAACAAGTACAGGTTTATACTTTACTCATGAGGTGATTGCAGGTGAGCAAAGCCAAACCGATATTGCTTATTATGATTTAACATCAAAAAAAGTTATTAATATCAGTAACTCTCCCGTAAGCGAATATTCACCAACGGTTATGCCAAGTGGTGATGCAGTATCAGCGATTGTTGTAGAGGCAGATGGTAAGCAAAAACTGTGGCAATACCCACTCAAAAGCGAAGATGCGCCAAGTCGTATTTTTGATTGGATTGAACCTGTTGGGTACCATGCATGGGGTGTTCAAAATGATTTAGTAATGTTTATTTTAGGAAAGCCTCATACTCTTCAATATACTTCTGTTGCACAAGCGAAGGGGAAAATAGCTGCCAGTAATATTGGCCGAACGCTTATTTATAACAACTCTACAGCTGCATTTTTATTTAGTTACACTAAAAACGAGCAACATATTTTAGCGAGTTTTAATCCACAGGATAAACAAGTTGAAGACCTACTAAGGTTACCTGCTCAAGTTCAAGATTTTATTTTGAAAGATGATGCAACTATCGCTTATGCTATTAAAAACCGCGTTTATCAGCGTAAACTTGATGGAAGTGATGAAGTATCGCAATGGCTTAATTTAAGCACCTACTGCGAAACAAATATAACAAGAATGAGTTACAACAATGAAAAACTCGCTTTTGTATGTGATATAACGCAGTAAAGCAGACAAATAAATTCAGATTTTATTGTGTGTATGCGTTAATCTAATACGCAAATTAACTAATAGGGATTACACGTGGCTTATAGTGCAGACGAGCTGACAGAACAGCTCATTAAATTACAGTGTAGAAGTAATTTTAAGATTAAAAATATTGCAGAGTACATGTTAGTAAACTCTAAAGAAGCATTTTATACCCACAGCGAAAGCGGTAAGGGTAAAATAGTAATTCGCCCAGCATTTGAGGTGTTTAGCGATGACTTTAGTGATATTGATGGCGTAACGCGTGCGCAAGGCTACTTTCATAGCAGCGAGATGACACGCTTTCCTACACGTATTTTTAAAAGTGCTCAGCCTATTCACTACGGTGTGGCATTTAAAATAAACTCTGAGCAAGCAGCAAAAGACTTTATTGCTAAGCTAACGATGATTATTGGTAATTAATAAAGCAAAAATATAAACGTAAAAAGCCGCTGAATTTATATTCAGCGGCTTTTGTGTTTTTATAGCTTAATAAACCTAAGGGTTACTTACTTTTTAAGAAGCTATTAACCGATTCTAGTTCACGTGTTTTAAGCGCGATACAATCGTTTGTACTTTCTTCAAGCTTACTTAATGTACGAGCGTAACCGGCTACATCAGCTACTTTTTCGTTAAAAAAGGTCTTTGTTTTAGCTAAGCTTTCTGCATTACAACTCGCCGTTGTAAAGTACGGTAAGTTAGGAATAAAGAAAGGCGGTAAGCTTGCTGTTACTTTATCGTAGTTACTGTAAACCCAGTCAATAAATAACGCTTGGCGCTCATCTGTATAACTTTGACCTGACAAAATAGTACGCATGTCAGAGGCAGTTACTTCATCCGTTAAGCTATAAGCTAATACCGCTTTTTGTAATTCAGGTTTACCAAAAAAGCCCATTGCAGCAAGCATGTTAGTGCGTACTTGTGGATCTTTCGTTGTTTTAAACGTTGTCATGAATTGATCAAGCAGCGCTTTGTCACCATGAAAAGCAGCAAGAGTTAAGTACGTACCCGCTAAGTAAGGGTCTACTTTTTGTGGATCATTTAAATAAACTTGTGTTTGTTCTTTCGCTTTATTAATGACGTTTTGATCTTCACCATCAAAACCTAAGCGTGATACCACGGCCGCACGAAGTTGTGCAATAGCTCCGTCTTCTCCCGCTTTAGCTTCTAAACCATATTTTTTAGCTGCAGGCGTTACTGCATTACGAATAAATTCAGGCCATAGGTCTTTATTGCTATCGTCTTTAAAAGTACGTTGTTGCGATACTAAGTAACCTAGCGCTGTATTTGCTACGCGAGGGTGGCTATCGCTTACGAACACTTCAAGTGTTTGCATTAACTTAGCAGCAGATATAACACCAGCGTCAAGTAGTGCATCAGTAGCCGATAACAACGCTAAGCGTTCACGGTCACTCAGTACGCTTGGCGCCTTTTTAACAAGTGCGCTAAATTGTGCGTCATCCATTACCCAGCGGTAGTAGCCTAGTGCACCTTGGTCAGGATAAATCCATTCTGGCTCAAAGTCTAAGTCTAGCGTTTGGCTTTGTTTATTAAGTAATACATTTGCTGTTTTTACTTTATCGCCAGCACCATATTTAATTGCAACCGGTACATTCCATAACTGCTCTGGCGCATCAACGCCTGCATTTACAAAGCGGCTTTGTGAAATAGTTACTTTGCTACCTTGTTGAGTTACTTTAACTAGTGGGAAAGAAGACTGTTCAATAAACGATTTTAAAACACTCGCTACGTCTTGATTTGATGCTTTACCAAGTGCTTCCCATAGGTCGGCCGCTTCTGCGTTTTTATATGAAAACTCTTTTAAGTAGCTTTGAATACCTTTTTGAAATGCATCTTCGCCAATCCAGTTTTCAACCATAGCAAGTACTGAGCTGCCTTTACTGTAAGCAAGACCTAAACCGTCCATAATGTCAGCTTCGGTTTTAATTGGCTTACGAATAGGCTTGGTGCTTAGGCGTGCATCAAGTGCCATTACGTTGTTTTGTGGCAGGTCTAAGTGCGATTCAAACTCAGGGTTAAGCTGCTTAGTAATTTTTGCAGCCATCCAGCTAGCAAACGCTTCGTTTAACCATAAGTCGTTCCACCATTTCATGGTTACTAAGTTACCGTACCATTGGTGAGCAAGTTCGTGAGCAATAATTGATACATTACGTTGTTTTTTACTGCGTGTTGCGGCAGCTAAATCAACCAATAAAATATCTTCTCTGTAGGTCACTAAGCCTGAGTTTTCCATTGCGCCAAATGGAAACTCTGGTACCGCTACTGAGTCTAATTTTTTGTAAACGTAAGGGATACCAAAATACGCTTCAAGTGCGCCCAGTACTTTTGGCATATTTTCTTTTGCGTATTGGGCTAAGTGAATTTTACCTTGTGGGGTAATTACACGACCAGGAATTGGCATGCCTTTAATTTCTAATTCTTCAAACGGGCCAACAGCCATCGCTACTAGGTATGAAGGGATTGGCGGTGTTTTATCAAAAAAGTGTGTGGTCATATCGCCATTAACTGTTGTTTTTAACTCTGGCGTATTTGAATATACTTTTTGTGATGTAGGCGCAGTAATCGTTAACTGAAATGGAATTTTGTAACTTGGCTCGTCAAAAACAGGAAATGCACGGCGTGCATCACTCATTTCAAATTGAGTAAATAAGTAAGGAGTGCCTTGGTCTAATGTTTTGTATAAACCAACACTTTGACGGTTATATGGCGCTGAAAAATCAACTTTAAGTGTGTATTTACCTGGTTGAATTTGCTCATCACAGCTAAATTTCACTTTACCTGTTTTAAGCATTTCATTGTTTAAATCACAGTTTTCATCACCAAGCAGTTGCGCCATTTTAACAGCGTAAGCTACGCCATTTAACTCAATGTATTTTGTTGGTTTTAGTACTTCTAGGGAAATCTCAGTCATCCCTGTGAATGTATCTTGGCTCGGGTCGAGTGTTAACGACACCTGTTGTGAACTTGGTTTTGCGAGTTTTTCAATAACGAATTCGTTAGCGTTTGCAGCACCCATTGCCAAAGCAACGCTCACTGTTAAGAGGCTTTTAAGAAACATAGTGATCCCTAGATTGTTGTTGTTAGAAACTACCCTAAATAGGCTTTTTTATGCTCATATAATTAGGGGGTTAGATATCCTAACAGTTTTTTTAAATAGAGTAATTGATTATAACGGTGACTTTAAGGGGAAATAGTAACAAAGTTTGTCAGTGGCTTTCGCGCGTTATAAAACGCTGCCAATGCAGGTGTGAGTTAATAATACGTATTTGTTGGACAACGGTATTTAATAAGTGGGTATCGCTAAACACATCGTGTGGATACTCGTTAAAACCCATCAAGTAATTAAAGGCGTCTTTAGAGTTAGCTTGTAGGGCGTATATACGCACTTGTTGCTCAAAGTTAAGACGAAGACTGCTTATTGCTGTTTTCATACCGAGTTGATCTACGTTTGGTATATCACATTTTTGCAGATAACCGGCTCGCTCACCTTCGCCTGAAAACCAAATGCGGACTTTTTCACTGTACCTGCCAGTTTTAGCGGGTAAGTCGAACATTAATCGGTGTTGGTTTTGCGATTTGATGAACGTTATATATTCATTAAATCCAGCATTTATAAGTGCTTGATGTACAGGAACTAAGCGAGGTTTTATTTTACCGTGGGTATGAAAATTAAAGCATAAGACGTTTTTTTCAAGGGACAGATCATCAAGCGTTAAATAACCAATCTCATCGCTATAAGCACCACTATAATATGCAATTAAAGGGAGCCAAAAATGCCAGTGTTTTGGTTGCTCTCGTGCAACTTTAAAATCACCGTATATATATCCATTATAAAGAGTGTGCAGTTCCATGGCTGAAAAGGGCCGGCGACCAAGATGGGTTTTCAACGTAATACCTTGAAAATAATGATGTGTTTTATTTTATACCCAACTAGCAGTAGATGCTAGTCGGGTTTTATTCGCTTTTAACGTAAAGCGTATAAAGTATTATTCACTCAATGCACGAGCTAAACCTGTAGGCTCAATTTCTGTGCATACTTGGTCATCATTCCAGTTAATGCCAACAAGTGCGTTGTCTTCGTTTAAGTCTTCAACCCATGCATCTAAAAACTCATCAAGATTGATTTCTACTGGGCTGTAATCTTTCCACTCTTCTTTACATTGTGCTTTAGCTGCTGCTTCACTTTCCCAAAGCAGTAATACGTCAGTTTCATCAAATTGGTTAGAATCGCACACTACAAAGCCATTATCTTCTGCACCAAGTGCCCAAATTACTTCGCTAATACGTACTTTTTCTACGAAGTTAACTAGTTGTGATTCAATTTCGATATCGCTCATGTGTTTACCCTTTTAAATTAGTGACGAGGATTGGTGTCTATTGCTGCTTGGCGCTCGTCATATTGCTTATGAAAAGCAACAAGCGCTGAATGCTGACTAAAGTCAGCTAATTCGCGAAAGCAAATCCAATCAAGCAGGCAGTATAAACTGATGTTGAGGTATTCACAGCTTTTAAATTCTTCATCGCTTAAATGGGTATTTAAAAAGCTTAATGTTTGTTCAATACGTTCGTTTTGCAGATTAAAAAATAATTTATCGCTTTTGGTGTCAAATCCAGAACGTTTACATAACACCATTTCTACTAACGAATCGTTACAAGCATTTATAGTCGTAAGTAAGTGCTCTTGAGGCCACGTTAGTTTTGGCTGACCTGTTTTTTCAAGTAAATAACGCAATATAGAATTAGAGTCACTAAGAGTTAAGTCGCCATCTACCAGTATTGGGATTTTTCGAGCTGGATTTTTACTGGCCATAGTAGGGCGATCTTGCTCAGAAAATATATCGAGACTTACAAGCTCTAGTTTGCAGCTGTTTTGTTGTGCCCAAATTCTAATGCGGCGCACGTAAGGTGAAGGTACAGAACCAATTAATTGCATAATTACTCCATAAAAAAGCCGCATAAGCGGCTTTTATCAAATGTTACTTACAGTACAGTTAAATTTATTCTGAACGGCTAGTAACTTCAAGTAAATGATAACCAAATTGAGTTTGCACAGGGCCTTGTACTTGATTAATTGGCGCAGAAAACACAACTTTATCAAACTCTGGAACCATCATACCAGGGCCAAACTCACCAAGTGCACCGCCATCCTGACCTGAAGGACAATTAGAATGTGCTTTTGCTAGTTCAGCAAAGTCTTCGCCTTGCTCAATTTTTGTTTTTAAGTCTAAGCATTGTGCTTCACTGTCTACAAGTATATGTCGTGCGCTTGCTACTGTCATAAAATCTCCCGAGTATAGTGTGGTGTTTTTTTAACCGAATTGAAATATCATTCTAGTTAGTTTCAACTAATTGTACCAGTATAAACTTATTTATCAGAAAACGCAGTTTCAATTGCAGTAATCATTTGCTCTGAATTAGGTGCCACTTTGCTGTTAAACCGTAAAACTGTTTTACGATCAGCAGACACTAAGTATTTATAAAAGTTCCAATTTGGAGAGCTAGTTTGCTCATTCAAATATTTAAAAATTGGATTTGCTTCGCTACCACGAACTTTGCTGGTGGCAAACATGGGAAAAGTTACACCATAATTTACAAAGCATACTTTCGCTGTTTCTTTTTCATTGTCTTCTTCTTGAAAAAAGTCATCAGAGGGGAACCCTAATACGACTAAACCTTGCTCTTTGTATTGTTGATATAGCGCTTCAAGGCCTTTAAATTGATATGTAAAACCACAATTACTTGCCGTGTTTACTATTAACAAAGGTTTATTTTTAAATTGGCACAAGTTAATAGATTCTTTTGAGCGAAGCTTTCGTATATCTACATTGGTAAAATCTTGGCAGTCCTGTGTAGAGGTTTTATTTATGATTGATGGTGTTTGAGCTTGAAGGGGAGCATTAATAAGTAAAGCCGTTAAACCTATTATAATTATTTTAAGCATTACATTACCTAAACTTTACGATTGTTTGATTGGATAATCATACGCTAATATGGAACAAATTGATCAACCCTCTAATGACCTATGACAATCCGTTTAGCAACTATTAATGATCTTAATGAAATTGTAGCCATTTACAACGAAACTATTGCAGGGCGAATGGTAACTGCAGATACGCAAGAAGTGAGCGTTGACGAAAAGCGTGACTGGTTTAATAGCCACAACGATAAAAGGCCTATTTACGTTTACTGCGAAAATAACCAAGTACTTGCTTGGGTAAGTTATAAATCGTTTTATGGGCGCCCAGCTTACGACGGCACAGTAGAAATGAGCATTTACATTACCAGTAAAGCGCAAGGTAAAGGGCTTGGTAAAAAGCTAATGATATTTGCTCAAACACAAGCTAAGCAATTAAATATTAAAGTATTACTCGGCTTTATTTTTAGTCATAACTTACCGAGTGTTAAATTATTTAAGCATTTTGATTTTGCAATATGGGGTGAGTTGCCAAGCGTTGCCATAATGGATGATAAGGCGTATAGCCTTACTATTTTTGGAAAACATCTGGAATAAATTATTTTTCATAATGTTGTAATATTTTTTTACAAAATAAGACGAAGGGTTTATGCCAATTAAATAAAAATAGTCTACGCTATTATCATATTAAGTTTATTAATTTGAAGTGTAGCTTGATGATTCGAAAAATATTAATTGTTGATAGTAGCAGTGTCATCGCAATGCGTGTGAAAGTGCTTTTAGAATTAATAGGATGTGAAGTCGAATTAATTCATTTCAGCATGCTAGACATGTATACCAATATAGGCGACTACGACTTAGTTGTTGTTGCCCATGGTGTGCCTGTTGATTCTATAAAACCGCTTGTTAGCCAAGTAGCGCAAGAGCGTTTTATGCTGCTTGCTCCAAAAGCACAAAGTGGTGAGCAACTAACTGCGTTTAGTGAGCTAAATCATGTTGCGCCTGACGCAACCGTGATCTACCCATTTTTTTCTAATAAAGAAATTACTTCTCTTTTAGAGAGCCTACTAGAATTAGGCTCTAATCATATTTTGCAATTACCCGCTATTTTACTCGTCGATCATGTTCCTGAGCGCCTCGAAAAAATGAAAAGCAGCTTGATTGGTGCTCATATCGAGACCCATACAGCAACCACCTCTGCAGAAGCTTTAGAAATTACGAAAGAAAAGAAAATCGATATACTGATAAGTGATTTTGTTTTAGATGACGGAACCGGTTTAGAAATTTTTTCAAACTTAAAAATAATGCAACCACATTGCCGTTGCTTATTATTTACCTCACGTCCCGATCAAGTTTCAATGATTGAAGCTATTCGTCAAGGTGTAGAAGACGTACTTATTAAGCCATTGAACGACAGCTCATTATTACAATCAATACATAAACTGTGGCAAACAGAGTTATTAAAACGCCATAACGCAGAACTTGTCGAAAGGCTACAAGATACGGTTGATGCCCTGATTGAAAAAGACAGCCTACTTCAGGTTATTTATAAGCATACGCCTGATGCAATTATGTTGTTTGAGAAATGCGGTAGAGTGATAGAAGCTAATGATGCTTGTTTAAAACTATTTAACTTACCGTTTAACGAACTAGAAGGTAAATCAGTATTTAGCTTTTTAGATGATGATTCAACGTTAGGTATTAAAAATAAAATTTCGACACTAAACAGCAATCGCCAATTTAGCTGCGACTTACGTTTATCTAAAACTGCAGGGGGCTATATACCGTTAGTGGGATCTTTTAATGAGATAGATCACCATGGTGAAATAGCACTTGCCGTAATATTTAAAAATGTAACCCACCTTAAGCAAAAAGAAGATTTACTACTTGAAGCAAAAGATATCCTTGAAGAGCAAGTAAGAGCGCGTACTTCACAGCTTGAACATGCAAAAAATATTGCTGAAGCTGCAAACTTAAGTAAATCAGAGTTTTTAGCAAACATGTCGCATGAACTTCGCACACCAATGCACTCTATTTTAAGCTTTTCGCGTTTTGGTTTAAGCAAATTAGAAACTGGAGATTTTGCAAAAGAGAAACTAATTAAATACCTATCGCGAATAGAGAGTAGTGGTGAGCGTTTACTGTCGTTACTAAATAATTTACTCGACCTATCTAAGCTTGATGTGGGTAAGTTTCCATTTAATCCTCGTCCATATAATTTAGCGAACATTATAAAAACAAGTATTGATGATGTATCTGGTACGGCAATGGAAAAAGAAATTGAGGTTGTATTCACCGCGCAGCCGCTACCTGTAATTTCGCAGTGTGATGAAGAGCAAATAAACCAGTTACTTCGAAACGTATTAGGTAATGCACTCAAATTTAGTGAACCAAAAAGTAAAATACAGATAAATTTAGAGTCAGATAGTCGATTTGCTACCATAGAGGTTACCGATAATGGGGTCGGTATACCAGAAGATGAGCTGGAACATATTTTTACTAAGTTTGTACAAAGCAGCAAAACAAATAGCGGTGCCGGTGGTACCGGATTGGGCCTTGCATTGTGTAGAGAGTTTGTGTCTTTACATCAAGGTGAGATCACTGCACGTAACAACGAAAATGGTGGTGCAACTATATCTATACAGGTGCCATTAGAAATAAATCTAGATGATCATTTGGCTGAAGATCAATTAATACAACACAGTAATTAATTGCTAGTTAGCATACCAAGTAACTTTTTTTGAGAATTTGAATGGATGATAAATTATGGCCTTAACTAAAATACTTGCCGTTGATGACGAACCCTTTAACCTTGAAATTATTGAGGAGATTTTAGAGGATCTTGATTTTGAATTACAAGTAGCAACAAGTGGTCCTGAGTGTTTAAACATGGTTGAAGGCTATATGCCTCAGGTTATATTGCTCGACGTAAGTATGCCGCAAATGAACGGCTATGAAGTATGTAAGGCACTTAAAGCAAACCCAAATACAGCACACATTATTGTTATGTTTGTGTCTGCTCGTGGCACAGTTGAAGAGCGTATGGAAGGCTACTCGGTTGGTGCAGAAGACTATATTGTAAAACCCTTTGGCCATGATGAACTTAAGTCAAAGCTTAAAAATTTAAACCAAGTACTTGTTGAAAAACAAAGCCTTGAAAAGCAAGTTGAAGATGCTACATCAACTGCATTTAATGCCATGGCTAACAGCAGTGAAATGGGGCAGATAGTTAACTACGTTGAAAACATAGGCTTTATTAACGACCCTCAAGAGCTAGGTAAAGCGCTTATAGATTGCCTACAATCTTTTGATTTGCAAAGTAATGTTGAGTTTAGAGAGAACGATGAAATTAGTCACTTTGCATTAAGCGGCGTGTGTTCACCTATTGTGGTGGAGCTATTTGAAATGCTTAAAAACAAAGGGCGTTTACATGAATTTTCGCATCGAATTTTAGTTAACTATGAATTGATTAGCTTACTTATTTTAAATATGCCTGATCACGATCCAGATAAACACGGGCGTATACGCGACCACGTATGTTTTATTGTCAGTGTTACCGAGCAGCAACTACGCGCCATCATGACTAAGAAAATGCTTGAATCACAACAGGCAAAACTTAATGCCGTAGCAAGTACAGTTCACAGTAAGTTTCATGGCTTAATTAGCTTATTGAATGACAACCGTCAAAACAACGAAAAAGTGTTTAAACAGTTACAAGAAGAGCTCGAAGAACGTATCCCATCAATGGGATTAGATGAAGATCAGGAGGTGTTTATTTATAAAAAAGTAGATGAAACTATCCAAAACTCAGTGGCCAGAGAGGAGTCTGTTAAACAGGTAAAAGCAGCTTTTGCTGAAATTGAGCAAGACCTGTCATTGCTTTTAAAGAGCTAAATATATTTAATTAAATAATGTTACTTTAAGGCTTACTCCAACTGCATTATGCATCTCTGGGTAAGCCTTTTTCTACGATTCTGATTAACCTAGCCGTTTTACGAATTTGTAATCGTTGTTTATCGTTTTGTTGAGCAAGCGCCCATTCAATATGTTCTAAAACAAGCTCGCTGGATATTTGGCTTTTATCTTGTAAAGCATGAATAATAGCCGGGCTAAACTCTGCATTACCTAAACCGACCGCTATATTACGTAACCAACGTTCGTGACCTATGCGGCGAATAGGGCTGCCTTCGGTATTTTTTAAAAATGTAGGCTCATCCCAAGCAAATAGCTCAAGTAAATCTTTATTTTTTAATTGAGTACGAGGATGAAAATCATTTTCATCCGTTATTTGTCCATAACGATTCCAAGGGCATACCAACTGGCAATCATCACAACCATAGATACGGTTGCCTAATAAAGTTCGGTATTGTTCGGGTATGGGGCCTTGGTGTTCTATCGTTAAGTACGATATGCATTTACGTGCATCAACAACGTAAGGCTCTACAATTGCACCTGTTGGGCAAAGAGTAATACAAGCAACACATTTTCCGCAGCCTTCAAACGTGTTCTCTGCATCTATTGGTAGAGGTAAATCAATAAATAGTTCGCCTAAAAAAAACCACGATCCTGCTTCTTGATTAATTAATAACGAATGCTTACCACGCCACCCTAAACCGGCTTTTTCGGCAAGTTGACGCTCAAGTACCGGGGCTGAATCTACAAATGGCCTAAAGCCATATTCGCCAATTTCTTGCTCTATTTTTTGGCCAAGTTTTTTTAAACGATTACGCATTAATTTATGGTAATCACGACCCAGTGCATAACGACTTATGTATGCTTTTTCTTTATTTTTTAAGGTTTTTGCAAAGCCAGCATCGGGAGGAAGATAATTCATTTTTACGGATATAACACGCTGTGTACCAGGTACTAATTCAGCAGGGCGAGCGCGTTTCATGCCGTGAGCAGCCATATAATCCATCGAGCCGTGGTAGCCAGCATCAAGCCAGCGTTGCAATTGGGCTTCGTGCTTAGATAGGTCAATATCAGTAATACCTACTTCGCTAAAACCAAGCTCTTGCCCCCAGGTTTTTATTTGCAGGGCTAATTTTTCATAGTTTGGGGTAGGGTTGCTCACACACTTCACACACTTAAATTAATAGCTGCGTAATTTACCATATTTCTCTAAGCCCGAAAACGCTTCTTAGCGCACGAAGCGCTTTAACTGTTGTTGGGTTTGTAAGCTTAACTGTTGAGATTGCTCGCTATCGGCTAATGCCGTATCTATTTGCTGTTTAGCTTGCTCACCTAAAGCTACTATTTGCTCTACCGATTGGTGAGTATTAGTTTGAGTGCCCTCAAGCATATGCACAGCACTGGCTATTTGTTGTAGTTGCTGTTGGTTGTGCTCAAACTCACTAAGCATTTTTGTAAAACCCTCGGAGGTTGCACTAATTGAGCTTTGTGCGTTATTGGAGTGAGTCATTAATTGCTCTGACTCTTTATTTGTTTCATTTACTAGCTCATTCATTTGAGTAATAAAGTCGCTTATTTGCCTAGTTGCGCCACTGACCTTTATTGAAAGTGTGCGTACTTCGTCTGCAACTACGGCAAACCCTCTGCCAGCTTCACCCGCTCTAGCTGCTTCTATTGCGGCGTTAAGGGCTAACAAATTAGTTTGATCAGAAAACTCTTCAACCATTTTTAAAATACTACGAATGTTTTCACTGTTCTCTTTCAGTCCCGCAATTGTATTTGAAAAGCTACCTAGCATATTAGTAATAAGTTTAACCTGCTTTACTAAAGCAGCGAGCTCTGATGCAGATAGTTTTACAAAGTTAAGGTGTTCATTATTAACGTTATGCACGCTATCTGTATTATTTACTATGTTTTGTAAGCTTTGGGTTATTTGCATACTGGCATTAATAATACTGTGGCTTAACTGTATTTGTTGCTCACTTGATTGCTCAGTATTTTTCATCGATTCAGTGACTTGTATATTACTGTGTGCACTAGCTTGAGCACTGTTATATGTTGTGCTGAGTAACTCACTTAAATGGGCAGTAAATATATTATATTGTGAACTTAAATCTTTAAATTCGTCATACGAAAAGTGGGGAAGTTTTGCTGCTAAATTTGCATCTTGTTGGTTTATTTTTATCAAAGTATCGCGCATAGCAGTAACAGGGCGAACAATTAAAAAACGCATATAAAAAAGAGTAAAAATAAAACCAGATATAATAACAAGCGTAAGCAGCCAAAATAGCCCTGTACTTTGCTGTTGTTCGCTTAAACTCTGATGCAGCCAAAATAACGTAATTGCTTGGAACAATAATACAAAACTTAAATTACCGATTATTTTACGCGTTAACGTAAAAAAGAATGTTTGCTCTATATAGTTATAAATTTTCATAAAACTACTCATTATGCTTAAGCCCTACGATTCTTATTTTAGTTAGGGAGGTGTAAGTTAGCTTTTTTGTAACGATAACAAGTAAGCTTTGGTTCGCGCTGGGTAATTTGTAAAAATTCCGTCTATGCCATACTCAAGCATTAGCGCTATATCTTGTTCTCTATCGACCGTATAAGCATAAATCTTTAAGCCTCTTTTTTTTGCATCATCGGCAAAAGCCTTATTTATAAAGGTTTTATCTGCATGTACGCTATAAGCGTTTAAATCACTTGCAAACTTTGCATAGTTAATTGGAATAGAAGAAGTAAGGGCGCCTATTTTAAGCCATGGTAGCTTGCTTTTAAGCCACTGTAGTTGATGATGATCAAACGATGATACTAAAATATTCGCTTTCGATATTTTGTTAGCTTCAATATTTTCTTCAAGTTGAGCCACAAACCTTTCTAGTTCAAATGTATGTTTAAGCTCAATATTTAATAAAGATTTATTGTTATTCCAATCAAACAACTGTTGAAGAGTGGGAATTTTTTCACCATTTCCAGCATCAAGTTTAGAGAGTTCATGTGCCGTAAAGTTACTCACTCTACCTTTACCGCTGGTGGTTCTATCGAGCCATGAGTCGTGTATTAACATGTAATCATCGATGGAACTTTGAATATCTACTTCAATACCATCAACACCTACTTTTAACGCTTCTAAAATAGCGCTTTTGGTGTTTTCAGGAAAATCCCCACTGGCACCACGGTGTGCAAATACTTTCATTGTCGAGCCTTTTTAGTGATTGACCACGTTTCAAAACAAGCGGCACTAACAATAAGTGCTCCACCAACTAACGTCATAACAGTAGGACGTTCATGAATAATTACTATAGCCAGTATGGTGCCATAAAGTGGTTGTAAGCAAGAAATTAACCCCGCAGTTGCCGCTGATAAATGCTTTAAACTTGCTGCAAATAACGAGTGCGGTGTAGCTGTAAAAATAACACCCGCTATGGCAATTAAAATTAGGTCGTGATGACTAACCTCATATACCGGCACTTCTATAAATGCGCACAGCATAATGCTTGCCACTAAGGTTTGATAAAACATCGTTTGCGGGCCACCATATTGGCTAAAGTAGCGCTTATGGGTAATGTTTCTGATTGAAAAAAACAATGCCGATATCACACCTGTTATTACACCTAAGGTTACATCGTCGCCCAAGTTTGCACTTGGTACTAACAGGTAAATCCCTAAAACAACCACCGCCGCACTTATTATATCTTTTGCTTTTGGCCTGCTTTTATTAAATAAGGGCTCTAAAAATACCGTCATTACGGGGTAGCTAAAAAATGCCAACATCCCAATTGTTATACCGGCCATTTGCATACCAGCAAAATAGGTTACCCAGTGAATACCCACCGCAACACCTAAAAATAATGCAATAAGGTAGTCTTTAGGCTTGTTTAGTTTAATTTGTTTTTTTTGAAAATACAGCATGGCTAAAATAGCCATTCCTGCAATTGCAGTTCTGTAAACGGTAATATCTAAAGCATTTAAACCAATAAGCTTGGCAAATAAAGCGGTTCCGCCAAAAAGTAATACCGCTATGTGCAAATAAATTAAACTTTGCTGCTGAGATTGCATTTAGTTTCCTTGTTGTACTTTTTGAACATATTAACATTGCTTAAAAATTCTTAAGATGAATTTTTTTATCGCATGACAAATGTCATAAAAGTTGATGACACTTCACACTCTTATTATTTTTGTACGCTGGCATAGTTACCTTACTCAACAGGGGATAATTATGAATTCTTTAATTTTAATCAGCTTAACTATTAATGAAGTGCTAGAGGCATTAAGTTTTACGATTACGTACGCAGATTGCTTTATGCTGGCATGCATTTTTATGTTATTTATATTTATTAATAAAAATAGTCCTATAAGTAAAAATAATATGCCAGAGGTATTTGTATGAGCTCGCTTAACTCCTTTTCTCAACAAAGTGATAAAGGTTTTTGGAAATATGGGCATTTAATTTTTACAGGCTTTTATTTACTCCCATTAATAATTAATTTTGCGAGCTTTACTGCTAACCAAATAACGATGTCTTTAGCCTTTTATGTTGCTTTTATTCTTCTATATGTAAAAGCAATAAACTGTAAAAGTGCAGGGGTGACCAAGTTGTTTGTAGCCATGCTATTAATTTGTTTTTGCGCCACGTTTTACACCACAGGTACTCCTACTTTATTTGGCTTTGCAGCGTACGTAGCAGGCTATGCATACAGCTATCATCAAAGAATTTATGCTGCACTCGCGATTATATCTATGGTTTTATTAAGCGCATATATTGGTGATATAGGGAAGGTGCAATACTTTTTAGCCGTTGCTTTGATTTTATGTGCAGCCTTATTTAGTTACGGTATTGCAGCTAAAAGAGAGAGCCTGTACAAAAAACGTGAGCAAGAAAACGCTAACCAATTAGAGCAATTAGCAGCAATTGCTGAGCGTGAACGGATAGCCCGCGACTTGCACGATATTTTAGGTCACTCATTGTCATCTATTGCTTTAAAAGCTGAGCTTGCCAATAAATTAAACCAAGGCGAGCGTTACGCTCAAGCAAATAGCGAAATTGCACAAGTGGCCGATCTGGCAAGGCAGTTACTCAGTGATGTAAGAAGCGCCGTTAGTGATTTAAAACAGCTTAACCTTGTTAGCCAAGTAGCACAGTTAAAACAAAGATTAATAGAGCAAGACTTTAACGTTTCATTTAATGTAGTTTTAAATACTCTACCCGCTAAAGTAGAGGGCATCGCAGGCCTTATAATTAAAGAAGCCGTTACCAATTTGCTACGTCATAGCAGCACAAAAAATTGCGAAATAAATATAGAACAAACAGCGCAGCAGCTACTCATTACCGTTATTGATCGTGCACCGTGCTCTACATTAAATTCGGGCAATGGCCTAAATGGTATTAAAGAGCGAGCAGAGCAACTCAATGGCAGTGCAACATTTACCTGTGGCGATATTTTTACTTTAAATGTAATGCTACCAATTTCAGCTAAGGATTTACAATGATCAGAGTGTATTTAGTGGAAGATCAAGCGCTTGTGCGCGACGCAGTAGCAGCATTGTTAGGACTCGATTTTAATATTGAGATTATTGGGCAAGCAAGTAACGGGCAAGATGCACTTAATGCAATTGAAGCACTTGATAGTGATTTACATCCCGATATAATTTTAACCGATATAGAAATGCCAACCATGAATGGTATAGAGCTGAGTGAAAAAATAGCCGCTAAGTTCCCCGCTATAAAAATGGTTATTATGACCACATTTTCTCGTGCGGGTTATATTAGGCGAGCGCTTACGGCAGGCGTTAAAGGTTTTATTTTAAAAGAAGCACCCAGTGAAGAGCTAATAAATGCGCTTAAAAAAGTAATGCAGGGACAAAAAGTGATAGACCCAGAGCTTGCTATCAATGCATTAGACGACGCAGATCCGCTTACAGATAAAGAACGCAAAGCACTTAAACTTGCAAGCGACGGCCTTAAAACAAGCGACATAGCCAAGCAGTTATTTATAAGTGAAGGTACCACACGTAATTATTTATCAGACGCTATTGCTAAGCTAAACGCCACTAACCGTATAGATGCTGCGCGTATAGCTAAACAAAAAGGATGGCTTTAAATAGTGGGTTTATAAATTATAAGCAAAGTATTACTATGTTATACCAATCTGCTTATATATGGGGTCTATTTAACGTTAAGAAAATTACGCTAGAACTAGGCAAAAATTTTTGTATCTAGTGTTCTAAATAAAAATTTTTTAACGACGTTATAGTGAAATTTAATTCGTTAAATTGATCAAAGATTTATGCAGGTTGGTATTACTTATAAAAGTAACGAACAGTGCTTAAAGTTAGCTTAAAAAGCGTTAAAAGAGGGTTTAATGGCAAATCTAATAGAACTAATAACTAAAAATAGTACTGCAATACTCACTATGAATACCGCTGAAAACCGCCACAATCCAGCGTTTGTGGCTGAGTTTAATTTACACCTTGACCATATTGAAGCAGATCAAAATATTAAGTCAGTTATTTTAACGTCTGCGAGTGACAAAAACTGGTCATTGGGCATCGACCTTCAATGGATGTCTAATCCAAGTATTTTACCTGCTGCAATTTCTGACTTTATGATTCAAATAAGTGACTTGTTTAAGCGCATAGTTACTTTTCCTATGCCTATAATTGCTGCGTTAAACGGGCATACCTATGGCAATGGTTCTGTGCTTGCATGTGCGTGCGATTTTAGATTTATGAAGTCAGACAAAGGTTTTTTTTGTTTTCCTGAAGTTGATGTAATGGTGCCTTTTGTACCGTCGATGTTTCCTATAATTAATAAAGCTATCTCGCAAACATTCTTTAATCGTTTAGCTATGTCAGGAGAGCGTGTTGGTGCACAGCAGTTGCTAGACAATAAAGTGGTTGAAGCTGTGTTTGCAAATAACGACGAACTACAAGCCGGTGTACTTGAGTTTGCCCAGCAGTTTAATAAAAACCGTTGGATTTACGCTCAAAACAAAACACAAATGAATAAACAAATTTTGCTTACAATGAAAGAAGAAGATCCAAGCTTTATTGATAATATAAGTAAATTGCTCTGGAAAAACCTACAAAAAAAATAGTATAAATAACCTGAACTCTGGTTAAGAGATTTACTGACGTATTGAATCATGTTGATATTTAAATTTATTTTCTCTAGCCAGAGATTTTCAGTGAAAACAAGGCGAATTTACGCGTCAATAGCTGGCCTATTGTAAGTATATTCAACGCTGTTAGCGCTGAAAATAGCTGCTCGAGATAGATTTATTATCCAGAGCTCAGGTTATAAATAAATATTTAGCGCGAAAGGGTTTTAGCATTGCTACGAGATGATTAAACACTTTGCAGTTAAGGGGTCGTTAAGCCCCATTGCGCTAGATTTTTAAACTATACAGCAAGGTAAACAGCAGGGTAAAAGCGCTTTCTTAAAAGTTTAATCGCTTTTACCTGTCTCATTATAACTATATGGGTTAAAATACCTACATAACCAACTAACAAGATAGTGAATGTCAAACCAAGATCCAAATCTCAGTCGAGAACAAGAAAAGTACGAAAACCCAGTCCCTAGTCGTGAGTTTATACTTACTCACCTTCAAGAGCGTTCAAAGCCTGCTAACTACGCGCAATTATGTGAAGAACTAGCAGTAAACGATGACGAACGCCAAATAGCATTTAAACGCCGCCTTCGCGCTATGGAGCGTGACGGACAGCTGTATTTTAATAAATTTAAATGCTATGCCCTAATTGACGAAGCCGGTTTAACCAAAGGCAAAGTAATAGGCCACAGAGACGGTTTTGGCTTTTTAGAAGTTGAAGGCGAGAGTAAAGATTGGTTTATTGCCAAGCACCAAATGAATATGGTGTTACATGGCGACATTGTACTAGCTAAAGGCACTAAGCGTGGCTCTGGCTCAAAATGCGATGCACGTATTATAAAAGTGCTTACTAACGAGCGCGCGCCAATTGTTGGCCGTTACTTTGTAGAGCATGGTGTTGCCGTTGTGGTAGCTGAAGACCCGCGCATAACGCAAGATATAATGATTTTACCAGGCAACGAAAACGGTGCCCGCCATAACCAAATGGTGCAGGTTAAAATCACTCAAAATCCAAGCCGCAACATGAACGCGGTAGGTAAAATTATTGATGTACTTGGTGAGCATTTAGCCCCAGGTATGGAAATTGAAGTCGCACTTCGCAATCACGATATTCCACACGTATGGCCAGAAGAAGTTGAAGCACAAGTTGCTCACCTAGGTGAGTTTGTTGAAGACGCTGACAAACAAGGCCGCGTAGATTTACGTGACTTACCACTTGTAACCATTGATGGCGAAGACGCTCGCGATTTTGATGACGCCGTATACTGTGAACCTAAAAAATCGGGTGGCTGGCGCTTATGGGTTGCCATTGCCGATGTATCGCATTACGTAGGAATGAACACGCCGCTTAACAAAGAAGCAATTTTGCGTGGTAACTCAGTGTATTTTCCTGAGCAAGTAATTCCGATGCTACCAAAAGTGCTTTCTAACGGATTATGTTCGCTTAATCCAAAAGTAGATCGCTTATGTATGGTTGCCGAAATGATCGTATCGAGCGCGGGTAAACTTTCGGGCTATAAGTTTTACGAAGCGATAATGAACTCGCATGCACGTTTAACTTACACCAAAGTAAATGCCATTTTACAAAACGACGAAAAACTACGCGAAGAATACTCAGCCGTAGTGCCACATTTAACTGACTTACAGCAAATGTATATGGCACTTAAAGCTGCACGCCAAGACCGTGGTGCCATTGAGTTTGAAACCCTAGAAACACGTTTTGTATTTAACGCTCAGCGTAAAATAGAATCAATAGTGCCTGTTATTCGTAACGATGCGCACAAACTAATTGAAGAATGTATGATTTTAGCCAACGTATCGGCGGCTAAAATTCTTGAAAAGCACGAAGCAAGCGCGCTTTATCGTGTGCATGACGAACCAGACAGCGAAAAGCTAGGTAACTTTACTAAGTTTTTAGGCGAGTTAGGTATCGAAAGCACATTAAGCGACGAGCCAACACCAAAAGAAATAACCCAAGTATTAGCGCGACTAGGTGACCGCCCAGAAGCCGAGCTTATTCAAACTATGCTACTGCGTTCAATGAAACAAGCTGTATATCAGCCAGATAACATTGGTCACTTTGGTTTAGCGTTATCGGCTTACGCGCACTTTACATCGCCAATACGTCGTTACCCAGATTTAGTAGTACATCGTGCTATTAAAGCAGTTATAAAAGCACAAGGTCAGCAAACGTCTGGCGAATACGCTTATACCGACGACGAAGTTGATCAACTAGGTGAGCAGTGTTCTACCACAGAGCGCCGCGCCGATGATGCAACTCGCGAAGTAGCGGATTGGCTTAAATGTGAGTTTATGCAAGATCACGTAGGTGACGAGTTTGACGGTGTTATTTCATCGGTCACTAACTTTGGTTTGTTTATTCGTTTAGACGATTTACAAATTGATGGGCTTATTCATGTTACTAATTTAGGCGATGAGTTTTTTGCGCATGATGCTGCAAAACACACCCTAATAGGTGAGCACTCTCACAAAGTTTATCGCCTTGGCGATAAAGTAACAGTAAAAGTTGCGTCGGTTAGTTTAGACGATCGCCGTATCAACTTAACGCTTAAAGGCGATGTGGCACAAGACAGATACTCACGTCGTCGTGCGCCAAAAAAAGGTTCAGGTAAATCTGAGCATGCGCCAGCAAGTGTGCGTTCGCAATTAAAAGCAGGCAAAGTACCGGGTAAAAAGTCGCACAGCGATGACAAACCAAAAGGTAAAAAAAAGCCAGCAAATAAAGATAAAGGCAAGCCTGCAAATAAGTCTGCAACTAAACCCGCAGATAAAAAAGCAGCAGACACTGCCGTAAAGAAAAAGCCTAAGAAGAAGGCAGTTAAAAAGCCTAAAAGAGCTGGCAAAAATGCCCGTAAAAGTACTAGCCCAGGAGCAGATAATACGTGAGTAATGAATTAATTTTTGGCTTTCACTCTGTTGAAGCAATTTTAGAAAGCGAGCCAGAGCGCTTTGTAGAAATTTACGCCCTTAAAGGTCGTGACGACAAACGCTCAACTCCGATTATTGATGAAGCACGTAAGTTTGGTATTTCAGTACAGTTTATGCAGCGTAAAGCCCTTGATAGCAAATCAAAGGGTGAGCAGCATCAAGGTATTATTGCCAACGTAAAAGCAGCGCCAACGTTTAACGAAAAAGATCTTGATGCGATCATCGCTCGTGAAGACACACCGTTTTTACTTGTGCTTGATGGTATTACCGATCCGCATAACTTAGGCGCATGCCTACGTAGTGCAGACGCTGCTGGTGTTCACGCTATAATTGTACCTAAAGATCGCTCTGCCAAGCTTAACGGCACAGCACGTAAAGTTGCTTGTGGTGCAGCCGAAACAGTACCGCTTATTCAAGTGACTAACCTTGCACGTACGCTTCGCGAAATTAAAGATGCAGGCGTATGGGTTGTAGGCACCGCTGGCGAAACTGATAACCACGTATTTGATGCAAGCTTAACGGGCCCAATGGCGATTGTTATGGGCGCAGAAGGCGAGGGCATGCGACGCTTAACGCGTGAGCATTGCGATATGCTTGTTAAAATCCCAATGGCGGGTACTGTTTCAAGCTTAAACGTATCGGTAGCCACGGGTATTTGTTTGTTTGAAGTATTACGCCAACGTAACGCAAATAACTAATATATAAACGATAAGTTTTATGTATTAAAAAAGCCGAGATTGAAATTCAATCTCGGCTTTTTTGTGTCTGTAATTTACGCTTTTAACTTTGCACCAATTGTACTGAATTGATGCTCTATCATAGCGATAGGAAAATAACCCTATAGCAAGGCAAAAATAACGAAATATAGTTGTTCTTATATGAGTTATTTTTAACGTAGCTAGTGAACCATTTCTCCTATACAAAGCGCAGGTAAACGGTTTAATAACAAGGCAATAATTTAGATGTGTAGTGTTCTTACATAAAAAATTATTAACGCTGTTAGTGAACCGTTTAACCAGCTTTCAATTTAGAATGAGTAAGTGTAGCCCATCTGTACAGTACGCGGCTTACCTGGTTGAATGCCACCGTTTGAACGGTTAGCAACGTATGTTTTATCAAACAAGTTATCAACGCTTAGGTATACTTTTTGATTTTCATCGATTAAGTATTTAGCAGCTAAATCCCATACTACGCGGCTATCAATTGCGTTTAAGCCCGACTGCGTTAAGTTAGCATGCGCATCAGATACGTAACGTATTTGGCTGTGAACTACAAACGCAGAAAACTCAGCACCTAACGATAACGCTACTTGGTTTTCTGGTACGTAAGGCATTGCATCGCCTTTTTCTACCGTGCCCCAAATTTCTGAATCAAAATCGTTTTTAAACTCAGAGTCTGTGTAGGTATACGTTAATTTAACTGGGAACATAGCTGTATCAGTTGCAAACGTACGTGCTGCACTAAATTCAAAGCCCGCTACTTCTACTTCACCGTAGTTGTATTGGTCGCCAATGTTGTCGTCGCTACAACCAACCGCTGCAGTACAGTTACCGTGCATGTTGCTGTAGTCAGAGTAAAACGCAATTACTTCACCGCTAAAGCCATCCATATTAAAGCGAGAGCCAAACTCAATGTTTACACTTTCTTCTTCTTCTTGGTCAGCATTACCAGGTGCTGCTGGTGCATACCCTTTTTGAATGCCCGCAAGTAGCGTTACGTTTTCGTTAAGTGTGTAAGTAGCACCTAGTGATGGAACTAAAATTTCAGTGTCGTTCGACACATCTTTAGTTAAACCGTTGCTGCGTGTTGGATCTGATTTAGACCACTCTTCACGCGTAATAGTAATGTCTTCATAACGAAGGCCTGCACTTACTACTAATGCATCAATTGTCCACTCGTCTTGAATAAACAAGGTACTTGCTTCTGCGCTATCTACACGGTTGCTGTCAGAGCCCGGAACGCCTTGCTCTGTAAGCGTTAAGCTTAGATCTTGATTAAGTGTGTATTTGTCTTCCCATTGAAAACGATCCATTTCGTCTTCGTGGTAACGTACGCCAACAGTCACATAGTGGTCGCCTGCAGGAATATGTAATTCAGACTGAATACCTTTAGCTTGGTAATCGCGGTTATTAGCTTTAATACCAATACCTTCAATACCTTCGCTTGTAGGGTTTGCTTCAAATTCACTGTATTGCTCAAGGTAGCTTTCGCTTACTTTGCTGGCTTTATACCAGTTACGATGAAAATCGTTTAAGTAAGCCGTAGCTAAAAATTCATAGCCATCACCAAAACGGTACGCGTAGTTAAGTTGGTATGCGTTGTGGCGAGTATTCATTTCATCGTTTTGCGATGCAGCATAACGACGGTAAGGACTTTCTTGATAGTCTTCGTCAGTTAAGCCCATGTATGTTTCGTCTGATGTTTCGTCAGAGTACTTAATTTTTAGCTCAAGATTATGCGCATCGTTTTGACCAAACGTATGGCCAAACTTTAATAGTAAATCTGTTTTTTCAAAGCCGGTGTTGTCATTACCTACTGGCAGCTCTTTAAAGCCGTCTGCGCCGTAAGTAAATACTTCAATTAAGCCTGCTGTGTTGTTTTTTTCTTTACCGAAGTAAGCGTGACCTTTGTAGTAACCATCACCACCAAGGGCTGCATCTACCATACCTTTTGAGCTATTTGGCTCAGTAGGTAAGCTGCGCGAAAGTAAGTTTAAAACACCGCCCGTAGTACGCGGGCCGTACTTAACTGATGCCGCGCCTTTTAATACTTCAATAGACTCCATACGACCCGTAGTAGGGAAGTAGTAAGCAGATGGTGCTGAATAGGGTGCTGGCGCAACTAATACACCGTCTTCCATTACCGATATTTTATCGTTACGGCCAGTACCTGTACCGCGCATACCAATATTAGGGCGAAGGCCGTAGCCGTCTTCTTCTTGCACGTAAACGCCCGGAACAGACGCTAAAACGCGAGAAATATCGGTAAACTGGAATTTTTGAAGCTCTTCTTCAGAAATAAACGTAGCCGAACCCGGAATATCGTTAATTGCTTGCTGTGAGCCAATAACGGTAATTTGTTCAAAGCGTTGTTCTTTATTGCTGGTGTCTTTTGCTATTGCAGTAGCACTAAAAGACAAAGCAACCGCAGTTGCCAGGGTAGATACTAAAAACTTAGGGTTCATTGTGTTCCTAATCATGTCAATTATCTAAATTGGCGTAATTTGAACACGTTAACGAATACGAATCAATGTTATTAAGTATTTAATTATTCAGTTTAATAGAACTAAAAATACCTACTTATGCAACTTTGTTAACTAAATCGTTTCTTTTGTATTAGTTTGTAATTGCTTTGCTCGTTATAAAGTTTTGATTAGCTATAACCTAAGCGTAGCGCTATAAACTCCGCGAGTTTATCTACAGCATGATCCGATTCGCCCGAGCTTTTAATTAAACTAATACCAATATTGCCAAGAGTGGGTAAATGTTTGGTTTGAACTTGATAATTAAGCTCGCTAGGTACTGTGCTTTTAGCGAGTACCGTAATGCCTAAGCCTTCTTTTAATGCCGCAATAAGGCCAGTTAAATCGGCGTTGCTGTATACGATACGGTATTTTATGCCTGCACTTTTTAATGCATCAATTGCACGGCGACGATAAATACACCCCTCTGGTGCGGTAACTAGCGTAACCACATCGTTTTGCGCAAGTGATAGATCGCCCACCCACACTAATTCGTCTTGCATAAAAATAGGAAACTTATCAGAGTTGAGCCGCTCATTTAGTGCAAGTACTAAATCGAACTGATCTTGCCTTGAGGCCGAAAGTAAATGTTTACTTAAACGCGATTTAACTTCTAACGACACCTCAGGGTAGAGCGCCACAAAATCGCCAATAATAGAAGGTAAAATACGCGCAGCAAATTCGCTCGGAATACCCAAACGCACTTTACCTGCAATATTTTCTGAGGTGAACTGCTGCAAAATAGCATCGTTGTGTTGCATCATTTGTTTTGCCATAGGCAATAATAGCTCGCCGTACTGGTTTAATACTTGGCGCTGCCCTTGTTTTTTAAATAGTTTATATCCGAGCACGTCTTCTAAGCGCTTTATTTGCAAACTTACAGCAGGTTGCGACAGGCCAAGTAAATCGCCTGCTTTAGCAAAGCCACCTATTTCAACTACCATCACAAAAGTACGTAAACCATCTGTTGATATGTTTTTCATATTTAAAATTACAATTTATATAGCTATATATATAAGTATTATTTATCAATTGATAAAAAATTACAATTTGTTGTTGGTAGGCGTGGGCAATATACTTTTGTGATCGAAAATACACAGGTGTTTGTTATGACTTTTAACCCAATAATGTTTGCCCGCCACAGCAACGCAAGTAGTGCGGTTACTAACGCTTTGCAAACTAACAACAATCACGTTGTAATGGATTTTAGCGGCACCGAAACCAGTGTATTTTTAAGCACTATTTTAGGCCTTGATTTAACGAAGCTTACCGCCAGCGGTTTAGGCTTAAAAGGCACGCTTGATGGCGACTATAATTCTGACTACAGCTTTGCTGTTTATTACTTTAGCGAAACCGCCTTTAGATTTGTACTGCCACACAACGCAAGCCTTCAACTACAAGCACTTATAAACGAGCAACAGCTACGTTTTGATATTGATTATGTAGTACGCACCGACCTAGCAAGCTTTATTTTAAGTGGCGACAACGCGTTTGATACTCTAGTAAATGCTTTTAAATTAACACCAGGTTTGCGCCTTTCTGACGCGCAACTATGCTACGGTGCGCAAAGTGGTGATGTATTTATTACCGCCATTGATAAAAACGACGAACAACACTTTGTATTAGTAGCTAAACAACAAGAATTACAAAAATGGCAAAGCTACATGCAAGCGCAAGGTTTTGCACTTATGCATAGTGAAGCCGCATAACGAATACAAACAACAGGTGAACATAACAATGTTTACCTGTTTTTAGTTACGGTTAAGTAAAAACTAATTTAAGCCACGCCCTAAACAGGGTTAATTTAAACGTGAAGGAATGTTATGACTTCTAAAACTGTACTACATGCTAAGCACCTAGAAGCGGGCGCAAAAATGGTTGATTTTCATGGCTGGGAAATGCCAATCAACTACGGCTCACAAATAGAAGAACACAATGCCGTTCGCACCGACGCAGGCATGTTTGATGTATCACACATGACTATTGTTGATATTGAAGGGCCTCAAGCACAAGCATTTTTACGTAAGCTAGTAGCTAACGACGTTGCAAAATTAACCGTACCAGGTAAAGCGCTTTACACAGGCATGCTTAACGAGCAAGGCGGTGTAATAGACGACTTAATTATTTATTTCTTTAGCGAAACTTTTTACCGCCTGGTTGTTAACTCAGCAACGCGCGAAAAAGACCTAGCACATTTAGCTAACGTATCGAGCGACTTTGACGTAACAGTTACAGAGCGTCCAGAGTTTGCAATGATTGCAGTACAAGGTCCTAACGCTAAAGCAAAAACAGCCACACTTTTAAATGCTGAGCAACAAGCAGCCGTTGAAGGTATGAAGCCGTTTTTTGGCGTTCAAGTAGGTGATTTATTTATTGCCACAACGGGTTATACTGGCGAAGACGGTTACGAAATAGTAGTACCGAACGACCAAGCAGCCGATTTATGGCAACAACTGCTAGATGCAGGTGTTGCGCCAGCTGGTTTAGGTGCACGCGACACGCTACGTTTAGAAGCAGGTATGAACCTTTACGGCCTAGATATGGACGAAAGTGTATCACCACTTGCTGCTAACATGGCATGGACCATTGCATGGGAACCAGAAGATCGCGACTTTATTGGTCGTGACGTACTTGTTAAGCAACGCGCAGAAAAAAGCACTGACAAACTAGTTGGCTTAGTGTTTGAAGAAAAAGGCGTTTTGCGTAGCGGTTCTAAAGTAATTGTTGACGGTGGGGTAGGTATTATTACTTCTGGTACTTTTTCACCAACACTTGGTTTTAGTGTAGCCCTTGCACGTGTACCACGTTCAACAGGCGACACAGCTCAAGTAGAAATGCGTAAAAAATTAGTAAACGTTAAAGTAGTAAAGCCTAGCTTTGTACGTAACGGTAAATCAATAATTTAAATAATTTGGTTATACCAATCACAATAATCATTGTGATTGGTATCCACCCAATGTAAACCAAAGGACAAATAAAATGAGCAATATTCCTAGCGAGTTAAAATACGCACCTTCACACGAGTGGGTTCGCAGTGAAGGCGACGGTACATTTACTGTTGGTATTTCTGAGCATGCACAAGAACTTCTTGGCGACATGGTATTTGTTGAATTACCAGAAGTTGGCGACGAAGTAGACGCTGGCGAAGACTGTGCAGTAGCAGAGTCAGTTAAAGCAGCATCAGACATTTACGCACCTATCAGTGGCGAAATTGTTGCTATTAACGAAGAGCTTGAAGATTCACCAGAAACGGTAAATAGTGACTCTTACGGCGACGGTTGGTTATTCCGTATTAAAGCATCTGACGAGTCTGAGCTAGACAACTTATTAGACGCTGAAGGTTACTCGCACACTATCGACGAAGAATAATAATTTTTTGTAGATAACTAAAAGCCCCGTTTAATGTATAAAAATGGGGCTTTTATGATTTTACAGCGCACAACCCCATACTGAGTGAACTGTTAAATCGTCAAATATTTTAATTAATGCTAGTTACCCATTAGCATTTAGGATCATAGGAATCTGGATTCATGTCAAACGCCAAATCTCTTGAAGAACTAGAGCAAAAGCAAGATTTTATTCGCCGCCATATTGGGCCAAGCCCAGCACAAGTAAGCGATATGCTAAGTGCTTTAGAAGTATCGAGTGTGCAAGAGCTCATTGACCAAACTGTACCTGCAAGCATTCGCTTAGAGCAGCCATTAACAGTTGGACAAAGCCGTACTGAAGTTGAAACACTAAGCTACCTAAAATCAGTAGCAAGCAAAAATAAAGTTTTCAAATCGTACATTGGCCAAGGCTACCACCCAACTAACGTACCGCACGTAATTTTACGTAACGTACTAGAAAATCCAGGTTGGTATACAGCGTACACACCGTATCAGCCAGAGATTGCACAAGGGCGTTTAGAATCATTATTAAACTTCCAGACTATGACCCTAGATTTAACTGGTCTTGATTTAGCAAGCGCATCACTGCTTGACGAATCAACAGCGGCTGCAGAGGCTATGGGCCTTGCAAAACGCGTATCAAAAGCAAAAAAAGCCAATGCCTTTTTTATTGCCGACGACGTACACACACAAACAATCGACGTAGTAACAACGCGTGCCGAGCAGTTTGGTTTTGAAATAATTGTAGGTAAAGCAGAAGATGCCGTTAACTTTGATATTTTTGGCGCATTGTTCCAATACCCAACTACATCAGGCGAAGTGGTAGACATAACAGACCTAATTGCTGGCGTACAAAGCAAGAAGGCCATTGCCTGTGTTGCTGCCGACATAATGAGTTTATTACTATTAAAAGCACCGGGTAAACTAGGCGCAGACGTAGTACTTGGTTCGGCTCAACGTTTTGGCGTACCTATGGGTTACGGCGGTCCACACGCTGCATTTTTTGCAACACGTGACGCATACAAACGTTCATTACCAGGTCGTATTATTGGTGTATCTAAAGACCGTTTAGGTAACGACGCACTACGTATGGCAATGCAAACGCGCGAACAACACATTCGCCGCGACAAAGCCAACTCAAACATTTGTACAGCGCAAGTATTACTTGCCAACATGGCAGCGTTTTACGCGGTATACCACGGCCCACAAGGCTTAAAAACTATCGCGCAGCGTATACATCGCTTTGCTGATATTTTAGCAAGTGGTCTTAAAGCTAAAGGCATCGCACTTAAGCACAGCACGTGGTTTGATACGCTAACAGTAGTAAGCGACAGCAAAGACGACGTAACAGCACGTGCAATTGCAAAAGGCGTAAACTTTGCAACAAACCACGAAGGCGAGTACTCAATTTCGGTATCAGAGACAACAACACGCGCGGATGTAGCTGAGTTATTCGATATTATTTTAGGCGAAGGCCATGGCCTAAGTGTTGACGCTATTGCAGCCGACGTTGAAGTAAATGGCAGCGAGTCAATCCCTGCAAGTTTAGTACGTGATGACGAAGTACTAACGCATCCAAACTTTAACAGTTACCACAGCGAAACTGACATGCTTCGCTACATTAAGCGACTAGAAAGCAAAGACTTATCGCTTAATCACTCAATGATCTCGTTAGGCTCATGTACCATGAAGCTAAATGCGACTGCCGAGATGATCCCAATTACGTGGCCTGAGTTTGCAAACCTTCACCCATTCTGCCCGCTAGATCAAGCAGAAGGTTACCAAATAATGATTGGCGAGCTACACGACTGGCTAGTAAACATTACCGGTTACGATGCAGTATCACTTCAGCCAAACTCTGGCGCACAAGGTGAATACGCAGGCTTAATCGCGATTCGTAAATACCACGAGTCACGCGGCGACGCACACCGTAATGTATGTTTAATCCCAAGCTCTGCGCACGGTACTAACCCTGCATCAGCGCAAATGGCGAGCATGAAAATTGTGGTAGTTAACTGCGACAAAAACGGCAACGTAGACATGGACGACCTTAAAGCGAAAGCTGAAGAAGTTGCTGAAAACCTATCGTGCATCATGATCACATACCCGTCTACGCACGGCGTATACGAAGAAACAATTCGCGAAATTTGTGACATTATTCATGAGCACGGCGGCCAAGTTTACATGGACGGCGCAAATATGAACGCGCAAGTTGGCGTAACAAGCCCTGGCTTTATTGGCTCAGACGTATCGCACTTAAACTTGCATAAAACGTTTTGTATTCCACATGGTGGCGGTGGTCCAGGTGTTGGCCCAATTGGTGTTAAATCGCACCTTGCGCCATTTATGCCAAACCACAGCGTAATTAACGTACCAGGTACTAACATTGGTAATGGTGCGGTATCGGCAGCGCCTTACGGCTCAGCCGCTATTTTACCTATTTCATGGGCTTACATCACCATGATGGGTTCAGAGGGCTTAAAACAAGCCACTGAAATGGCAATCGTTAATGCTAACTACTTAACGCATGAGCTAAGCAAGCACTTCCCAATTTTATACCGTGGACGTAACAACCGTGTTGCTCACGAATGTATTGTTGACCTACGCCCGCTTAAAGAGCAATCAGGCATTACTGAAATGGACGTAGCTAAGCGCTTGCAAGATTACGGCTTCCATTCACCAACTATGTCGTTCCCAGTAGCTGGTACATTAATGATTGAGCCAACTGAGTCTGAGTCAAAAGGCGAGATTGACCGCTTTATCGAAGCAATGGTGTCGATTAAAGGCGAAATCGAAAAAGTAATCTCTGGCGAATGGTCAATCGAAAACAACCCGCTAGTGTTTGCACCGCATACACAAGGCGACGTATTAGGTAACGAATGGGACCGCGCGTACGACCGTTTTTACGCAGCATTCCCAGTGCCAGCAGTGGCTAAAAACAAGTTTTGGCCAACTGTTACACGTATTGATGACGTATACGGCGACCGTAACTTAGTGTGTGCTTGCCCACCGGTTGAGACTTATCGTGATTAATTTTTGAAAAAATTCCATGGTAAGTAAGTCCCATTATAGTTTGGGAATTTATCAAAATTTAAAAAGCCGTTGCAGCAATGCAACGGCTTTTTTTGTGTGTGTTTAAGCGTTGTAGACGTGCAGCTTGCTGACGCGCGCGCGGCAGCCCAAAAGTTATAAATAATATTGTGCACTCGTAGCCTTTAGGCTACATTTGTTCAGCAGGTTGAATAAATTGGAGTAATTATTATGGCGCTACAAACATCAGATTTTAACCCGTTTGACTATATGGAAACACAGCAAGAAATTAATACATTTTTAGAAGAGTGTTTAGCTGATGACGATCCAAATACCTTTATTGAAGCACTTGGCTTATTAGTTAAAAAACATGGCGTGAGTGATATTGCTAAAGCAACGGGATTAAACCGTGAAAGCTTATATAAAGCAGTTAACGGTAAAACCAAGCCACGTTGGGAAACTATTTTTAAAGTGATGAAAGCACTTAACTTTCGCCTTACAACACAAGTTGCATAGGCTGGGTAGAGTGCAATGAAACCCAACGAGGTTGATTTAAATTGTAGGTCGTCCTTTAGGGCGAAATAGTGAATTTAACTTGCAGAGCTTATTTGAAATTCTGTGTTATTGCGTGTAAATATGTTGTTTTCAAACTTGCTAACTTACATATATTGTCGGGATAAATCCGCGACCTACATTAAAAAACCTTATTCAAGGTTTTGTCGCGCTGGCGACGGCAGCCAAAGAGGGGCTGCCGCTGGTCCCTCTCTGGACACTCTCAGCGCACCCGAGCATCACGCTTAATCCTTCAAATAATTAATTGATGTGAACGTAAACGCCATGAAATGAATTACTCATCAATTACTTATTTTCATGGTGTGATGACGGGGGAGAAGGTTAAACTTGAGATTGATGCTTAGTCTTAGCAAAATGAAAAGTTTATCAGTTAACACTTTAATGTATGAAGTCGAGATTTGACTCCTTTGGCTTTTAACTTAACTTTTATGGATAAACTTTGAATAATCTACCATGAGCAGGTAAAGGGCTACCACGCATACTCTATCTGAACTCTAAGAGTGTAAATGAGCGGCTAACTAAATTGCTTACGTATTACATTAGCTAAAATAGTTACCTCACAAGTTTTACTTGATATTTTAATGGTTTATGGCATTAATATACTGTGGATAAGGATTGCAATGAAAGCTAACTTTAATTCTCACAAAAGGATTTATTCTATTCTCTTACTTTTATATAACTAGATAAATAATTAATTGCTCTCGTTTCTATTTCTTAATGTATTATAAAGCTTCAAAAAAATATGAATTGCTAGCTCATAAGAAAATCTAAATTAAGTTTTATAAAAATCGTATCAATCCTTTAATTATTATAATTAGGGGGAAGTTAAAAGGAATTAACCTAAATTATGCACAAACATAATAAATTAACAAATCAATTAGCTAAGAATATTTTAAGAGGAGTTTCTAGTTCGTTAGATTGTCGTTTTGATATTGAAAATGCATTAAGAAAAATACAGAACAAAACCGGTGATTATAATGCTAAACAAGCATTAATATTGCTTCGAACTAGCCAAGTCTATAGCCAAAATGTTTTAACAAGACATTTTAATCAGAAAGTGCCCCGAAAACTAGTCAACCTAGTTAACTTTAATGTTCAAGATATTCTACAAATTATTGAATATAATGAAAGAAAGCTCGAAAAATGTCTTCTTATTATATTCAGGCTATACAATCATATTCTGAATAAGGAATTTTCAGAGGCTCTGAATTGCTTTGTATCTCTTATCGAAGAAAATGGGGTTTCATTAGTTTTCTATCGTCTTATTATGTTTTTAAACAATAGACTAGAATATATCCCAGGGGTTAACACCTTTACTAATGTAATTGATGAAATTTTAGCTAAAATTCAAGTGGGCAACCTTAGAGAAATAAATGACGGTGTTCGCCAAATTATTAACGATAGGGCCGATTACTTTAGTATTTGTTCAAAGGTAAAGGATGCTGAAATAGATGATAATAATAAAAGGATTTTACTCAGTTTTATAAGTCATGCTCCTATCGACGAAGAAGATTTCGTTAAAAATCTTAATGCGCACCTGTCTTATTCTCTGCTGGATGCAGTGCTTTATTTGAATTTAATAAAAAGAATGGAGTTTCCTGTATTAGATTTTTGGTTACCTGCAAAACTCCAGTGCCATCTCGATGAAATAGCTAAACTTGATGTAAATCTTTCATATTATGATGGAGAATCAGATGACGGTATGGACCTTAGTTTTTATAGGGAGGCTTTTTTATTAATAGAGTTAGATGATTGTTTAAAGTATAAATCAATTCATGCCCCTTATTTCAACCTACCAAGTAGCACCATTAGAGTAAAAACCCCATATGAATTTCGAGTGATCAGTGAATATTTTTGTGATGTAAATAAAATATCCGATTTAAGGACGACCGATACAGAGAGATTTTCAATAAGTTTATCGAAATTTGATAAGCGAGTTTCTACACTGTTTGAAAATACGTCAGCTTTTGATTATCTATTAAATAAGCATGATGGCAATTTAATAACTTGTAGTGATGACGAAACTATATTTATAAAAGTCATGTCAAGAACACGAGATATTGCATATTTATGTTTACCTGAATATATAGAAACAATTAAAGATAGTTGTCCAAATTTAGAAGTCAAACTGATTGCATTATGTCTGTTAACGGCTTCATCTTTAGGCGATGATGATGATGCAGATTTTGAATTAAGAAAGGTATTTCAGAATCTTTGTAATCAAAAATATGAAGGTAAAATTCTAGAAGCCCTAAAATCCTTTTATCAGGTTTCACCCGCTATAACTGATTACTTTCTGATGTCATTTGACGAAGTGTTCATTAGTAGACTATTTAACATTAATGTTAAGCCAAACCAAGCATTATCTATAAGAGCCGAACTATTCGATTGGTATGGTGATATTAGTGGTGAGAAAAAGTATAACGACAGAGCTAAAAACACAAGAATTGATATTCAGATCAACAAACATCGACAACATATAGATGACTCAAGAATATATGCAGAGCCAGCAAGAGTAATGCAGTGGATAACTGATAATGTAAATAACCAACTAGCTTTGCAATTTGATAATATTGATAAATTGGCGAATCCGAAATTACAACTTGATTGGTATAACTTGAGAACAAGCTTAAACCCGGAAAACTTTGTCGGAATTGTAATTGCCAACTCTTACAATGAATTCGTAAATAATAAAATTTACGGGATTAGTTCATATTTGGGCCGAAGGATACGGCATGGGACAGCAAAGGGAACTGGTGTAGGAGAGGTAAAAGCTTTATCTCAGAATCCTGAGTTTGCCCCTTTGTTTCTTGAGAATTACTTCTGCGAAGAGTGGAATAAATGGCTATCTACTTATATGGCTAGTTTTGATGAATTAATTGGTGAATATTTTCATATCAGAAGTGACAAAAAGAAAAAAGGCCTACTATCTCCCCATATTGATAATGACGAAAAATCTACTATTGCAAATGCTTTGGTTAGTAATCTATATAAATCGTACTTGGAAATCGACAATGTAATACAAGCACCAGTATTGATTACTGAATATTGTTGGCGGTTAATTGATGGAGACCTTGCCAGAGCAAGGCAGCATATTTTAAAGGTAAAGTCAAATGTTTCAGTTTTTAATATAAAAGAACAACAGCGAGTTAATCACAAACGTTTAATACAAAAGTTTTCAGAAGCTGTAAATGCATTAACCTCAGAAAAATTTGCCATCGTTTGTTCTTGGTTTAATAAACCATCTTATGCTACGCAGAGTGCAGATATCTCATTATTGTTTAAAGTTGTAATTGATGAAATAAAGAAACAAAACTCAAGCTTCGAGCCTGTGGTTGAAGATGAAAATACTCTCCAAATGTTGACAGGTGGGCACTATTTTGTAATTTATGATGCACTCACTATAATTATTAAAAATATAGCAGAGCATGGCAAACAAGATGGTGTTATAAATTTAAGATACACGATAGAAAAGCCTTTTGCGGAAGGTAGTAAAAAGTCCCTTCATATAAGCATCTCATCAGAATCTAATAGCTACAGTTCATATCTAAAGTCTAAAGAAAGAATCAGGGATAGTTTATCGAGCAGTAACATTGTTGATGCTCATGTAATTGAGGGAGATAGTGGTATCAAAAAGCTGAAAAATATGGAAGACGACAAATTGATTCAAAAATTAGATTTTAGTTTTAATGATAAATCTAGCAATCCTTTAATAAATGCAATTTTCACTATAGAGCTTGATTACTAATATGAATATCTTGATTGTTGAAGATGACAGTTTTAAATTTGCTGAAATTAAAAATTTTATTATAAAAAATGGTGTACCCGAAGAAGCAATAATTTTAAAACAGGCTGTTGCTGATACAGTAGAGTTTCTGAATAGCTACTCTCCCGATAAAATCATTTTAGATATGTCACTGCCAAGTCATGTCGCTGAACTTGGGGAAGGAACTCCTTTGGGTTTAACTTCTGGTGGTATGGAAGTAATTAGGGAGTTATCCTATTTAGGTAAAGTCAATATCCCTATTATAATCCTTACCCAATATCCTCAAATCCAGATTAATAACGACTACTATCCAATATCAGATGTTGCAAAAGTAATTACAGATAAGTTCAATTTTAAAAGTTTAATTGTCGATGAGTTTGATGACGACAGTAGTCATTGGAAAAACTCAACAAAAAGGTTTTTGCAGCAATAATGAATATATTAATAATTGAAGATAAAAAAGAAAAATTCTTAGATTTGAAAAATTGTATAAGTGAGTGGCATAGCGAACAAGATTTATGTAATGAATTAGACATTCAGCATGCAGATGGTATGCAATCAGCATACGGGAAAATCTATAGCGATAAATTTGATTTGATAGTGTTTGATGTTTTTATGCCTGGTAAATTCTCTGAGAGTGAGGATGAAAACTTTTCACAAGAGATAATATTTTCAAAGAACGACAGCTTGAATAGATTAACGGAAGCGATTGTACTAACAGCATTACCAAATTCTGAAGATAAAACACTTTTCAACGAAAATGGAATAACATTCGTCAGTTATTCAGATGAACGAAGACCATGGAGAGGAGCACTCAGAGAAAAGTTGGATAGGGTGGCACAAAAGATAAGGTTTAACTTCCTAATTTTTTGTGCGCTAACTAAAGAAAGAAATGCTTTTAATCATACTAGTGCTGTTCTAGGAAAAACCTTTGAAATTAAGGGATTAAACTGCCTAGAAATTACAATTAATGGCAAAAAAGGACTTTGTATTAAGCCAAGTAACATGGGACTTGTGAGTATGGCAATTACTACTAGCCGCTCGATAGAGATTTTTGAACCTGGCTTTGTTGGAATGAGTGGGATTTGTGCAGGTAAGAATGGTTCGGTTAATATGCTAGACGTAATTGCATGTACTGTTGCATGGAATTATCAAGAAGGTAAGTATGAGGATGGTAAGTTTATTCAACAGCCCCATCAATCATGGCAACCTGACGAAATGAGAACTCGTATTGAACAATTTACAGAAGATAAAGCAGTTATCTCGATAATAAAAGATGGTTTCATAACTAATAAGATTGTTGAAAACAGTGAAATATTGCATGGTGCAATTGCATCAGGTTCGACTGTTATAGCAGATGAGAATGCCATGGTAGAAATTAAAGAGCAATATCGAAAGGTGTTAGGTTTAGAGATGGAAATTCAAGCTTTCCATGAGGCTGCTTTACAGGCAACTTGTAAACCCAGTTTTTTAGCTGTAAAGACCGTCACAGATCTTGGTAATAAAGAAAAAGATGACACCTTTCAAGAAATAGGTTCAATAATGTCTGCGAGACTTATTTGTGAATATATAACCAAATACTATAGTTAAGTTTTATTAATCGCTAAATTCGCAAATATATACGAATAGCTTTAAGAATTTTAAACACCTTTAAAAACAGTTGCAAAGGTTTAGCCTAACGGAAAGTTAATGAATATAGATGTAAATAAGTCGAGAAAATACGGAATAGAACAGCTCAACCATTTTAAAGATAAGGCTGCTCATAATAAATTTGAATCACTTTGGTGTTTTCGTTTGATTATGGTTAGCACTCTTACAGCTCCATTATTTGTAACCTTGACTGATGGCTTTTGGCTCTCAAAAGTAACACCATCAGTATTATCTGCATTTGCTGCATTTTCAACAGCATGGCTTCAACTTAGAAAGCCGCAAGACTTATGGGCGTTATATAGGGGGGCAGAAAGGCTAATTGAGGATCAAATTACTCAGTATGATTTCTTAAGTGGTTCTTATAAAGGCAAAGATCAACTAGAAGCTTCTCAACTACTCGTTGAGAATATTAGTAAAGTAAAATTAGACACTCACAATACTTGGGCGAAAAAAGTACCTAATAAAAGTGATTTACAGCTTGAGTAATATGAATATTCCAGCATTACGTCAAAGAAAACCAAAGGGGTCACCCATTAGAAAGTTCCGGTCAAGCAGGCAGTTGTGTTTTCTTGAGATTTTTATTCAAAAACCAAGTGTTCTTATTATTTAAACTCAATTTAAATATGACTATGCACCTAGTAATGACGTCGATTGGTGTGAATATGCACCATGGCTTGAATAATACAATCAGCAGGGTCAGGTCTTTCTTTTTGCCTTTTGTGATAAAAAAATGCAAAACCTGCCCCTAGTAATCCCGTCTAAATAAAGGGCAATGTTATTGCCCTTTATTATGCGCTTAAATTGGTAGTTATAAACTATAGCGCTACTAAGCTTTGCTCTAACATTGCCTTTATTTGTTTTACTATTTTAGCTTCTGTTTCAGGTTCGAATTGTTGTATACGTGGGGTATGAATGTGCCCTGTAGGTATACTTGAATTAAGCGCATCGCGCAGGCGAATACTTCGGTATGATATTTCGTTAGACAGGTAACCGCCGCCGCCGCCATTTACCGCAATACTATTTTTAAGCTCGCCGTACGAACCGGCTTTATAGGTTTTTTCAAGCGTGGTGACTTCATGATTGTCGATAACTTTATAAGGGCCTTTAGCTTGTTGCATGTAACTTACAGGCAAGCTAAATTTTACAAACTCGTTGCCTGGAAGTGGTCGGCCATTAAGTTTTGGTATTACTGGGCTTGTTTGCGTTCCACCATACACAATATTGGCATTATCGGGCGCAGTTACACTGCGGCGTTTACCCGGGAAGTGCTCTAAATCAAATTCTGTTCTGCCCATACTTACGGTTACTACCATGTCTACATTATTAAGTGCGTAGTAGGGGGCAAGTAGTGATTCTATTATGCCTTGATCAAAGTCTTCGTAGCGTACAGGCACCATAAAGGTGTTAATTTCTGCGCTTATGCCGTTGTAATTAATAACTTGGCCGTCGAGTAATAACGCTGCAACACCTGAGGGATTACTTTGGTTTATGTTTTTATCAAGTAAAAATGGGTCAAAGCCCGTAAGTAATATTTTTTTAGTGCTGCCTGATGAAAAAGCAAGGTCGGTGCGGCCTCTGCTGCCTTCCTCAAGTAGGGTTAGTAAAGTATTTAGTTGAGCCTGCGTAATTGAAAATTTAGGCGATGTTGTGCGTATTACTTTGCTTGAAAGCAGGCGTGCCCAGTAAAGCTCTCGGTCGTCGTAGTTATTGGTTTTTATTATGCGTTGTTTGGCGTTTTCCCACAGATCAAAGCTAAAGCTTTGTACTAATATTTTTGCACTTTTAAAGTCGTTTAATTCTTTAAATTGCTGTTCAAAACTTGATACTTGTGGGGTAAATGCATTTAAAACATTTGGCATTGCTGATTGTGCTTTGTTGATACGCTGTTCTTCAACAGTTAAAGGATTACTTAAAGCAGCGAATGAAGAGGTAATTAAGCTGGTCGCTAATAATACTTTGATCATAATACTCCTAAGATAAAGCTATTGTTTTATGTGTAATTTACTATCCTACTATTGCTAACTTAGGGCAACCAATTAACGTTGAATCGACTGATATTTGCTTTTGCCATGCATTAGTATTGTTTAACAGGGCAATTAGCATTATCGGCTAATAAAAATCCTTGAGTCAAAATTGATCTTTATGGGCTCTACTTTAAGCTCTCATAATAGTAAAAAGCCGTTGCAGTAATGCAGCGGCTTTTCATTATAGTTTTATGTGCTTTGGCAATACGAGCAAAAGGCTTTATACCCCTTTAAAAACCTCGCTTTAATCATCTGGCCCTTTTAAAGTAAACACTAAATGTTTACGCATATCTTTTAAAATCACGCCTTTTTTAAGCATTGCGCCGCTTAAGCGTTTTTGCCACTTTAATAAGTCAGGCTCTGCGGCCGCTAAGGCTTGTTCGTTTTCAAACTGAAAGCACAGCAGTAGTGTACTTGGAAATAAGTGATATTCCACATCAAACCAGCATTGCAGCATGCCTGGGAGCTCAGCGCGGCCTTGTTCTTCTAATTTTTCAGCAGTATTAAGTACAAGTGCTTGCTGTTTTATTTGCACTGCAGAGAGTTTTTTCATTATTAAAATCCAAGTTAGCGGCTAAAAAATGCAGCCGGAATGCGGGCATTATACGCAAGCTTGTAGGTAAGCAACAACTTTGAAAGGGAGTTAATATTTAATAGGTTAATGTTCAATAGAGTGTATCTGTTTAAAATCTAGGAGGTCTTGTTGGAAGGCGCCTTTGGCTTTTTCAACCTACGTAGGTCGGATAAGCGGCGCAGCCGTGCCATCCGACATTTTAAATTTAACCACAGAACCCCGGTTTGGATATTAATATGTTTTTTAGCTCAATAGTTAAGTAACCTTAATCAAGGCTTTAGCAAAGTTGCTTGCGACAACTGGGGATTGGTTGTCGCAAGCCGCCTTTAGAGCCTCACCGCATTACGCTTAATACTTATAAGAGGTATCAATCGGGTCGGTTTATTTGGATCGGCGCTTGTCTAGCACATAACGTACGGCCATTCTTGCAACACCCGCACCAATACCTGAGACTACTGCCCATGTAACTGCCTCTTTAAGATCTGTTTCTTCGCTTGGTCTATCTTTTGGGGCTGGTTCGTTGGTAACCTTTTCCCACGATTTTTGTAAAGTTTTCCTTGTTAACATACCTGCTGATGCAGCGGCGAGACCTATACCGATAGTCGTAATTAGTTGTTTATTACTCATAATGTTCTCCTTTTTATAAATAACGGCAGCGTTATTTATGTATAACTCTTTAAGTAAGAATATTAATAACAGCAATTTACGTACCGATATACGCCTGGGTAATAAGCACAGTTATATAAAAAACTCACTCAAAGTTTTACAAATTTAAGCGTAGAGCTTTGAGTGAGATTACGACAAAAGTAAGAGCGTTTAACTGAAAGGTTATTTTACTCACGCTTAGGAGGTTTATTAAGCTTGTGCTTCAGTTCCTAGTAAGGCACCGATATAGGCGAGTTCTTCGCTAAAAATACCATTCAAAAGAGCGTTTTGCTCAATTATTACAGCGTCATTAGGTTGGGCTTTGTATTCTTGCTGGCATCTTGTGAGTTCGGTGGATAACCATTGGCAGGCGTTGCTAGCTGTGTTTATTGCTGTTTTTAAAAATAATGACCATTTTATTTTTTGTAAATTAAAGCGGTAAAGCGCGACAGCAATAACACCATAAGCTTGCTGTTCAGGTGTTGGCATGTTGTTAGTATTTATTGAAGTGCTGTTTAAAAGCTTGGTATTGACCATCGCTTGTTGCAGTGCAGCTTGTTGTGATTGACTTAAAAAGTTGTTTTCGTAATCCATGGGCGGCCTATATCTGCTGATAGCAGGGCAATATAAAAAGGAGATTTAGCACAGTATTTTACGATTCATGCGCACCGAAAAATGAACCACAGTGATAACAAAATTAGACTGACTCTTTACTGAATTAATAAAACACAATTGTAACTGGGTAGGGGAATTGAAGAGGATAAGCGTCTTTGTTTTAACCTTCAAATCGCATGAAAAATAATGCTCTGTTGGTGTTTTTAATTTTATTGGTAAGCACGGTAATAACCATAAACAAGAGAGTGATAAAAACCTCTCTTTATTTCGCAAGGAATTTTGTTTATGTAGATAGGAGTTTTTTACAAAATTTAGCAATTTTTACTCTAATAATAAGAGTGTCAGTACAGGGTTCTGTTTTATCTTGTTGATTTTAAATGACAATTTACTTGGTTTGAGTTTTGCTTGGTAGTAAGTGTATTTTCTTAAATAAATAAAGGAGTTATTATGAGTACCGTTATTACTGGGTTATTCGAAAGTGCATCACAAGCAACACTCGCAATTTATAGATTAGAAGCTTTAGGTATTAATGAAGCTGATATTAGTATTGTAGCCAACGACTCATACGCAAAGGAAGATTTTGCTGTAGACGAAGGTACTAAAGCTGCCGAGGGCGGCATTATAGGCGCGGCTTCAGGTGGTATTCTTGCTGCAATTATTGGCGGATTTACTGCCGTAGGGACTGTAGCAACAGGTGGTACGGGCTTATTAGTTGCCGGTCCATTAGTCGCTGCATTTGCTGCTGGTGGAGCAGGCGCTGCAGTAGGTGGTACTTTAGGTGCCGCAGTTGGTGCGTTTATCCCAGAGCACGAAATTAAGTACTACGAAGACGCCATTGAAAAAGGCTCTATATTAATTGGTATTAAGTACGATAGTGACAACAAAAACGCTATTGAAGAAATACTTAACAATGCAGGCGCAAGTAACGTTTCTACAGCGTAATGCTAGCTAATTAGTTTCAAAATTAATATGAAAGGTGAAACTTAGTTTCACCTTTTTTATGCTATTTTTTTGATTAGGCATAAAATCTAACTTTAAGTAGCGCTTACAACTAAGTTATTATTTTAACTGTATTAATACTAAGCCCGAGAACACTTTGAATTATTTAGCTCACCTTTATTTAGCACAGCCTACAGCCGATTCTCACTTTGGGAACTTGTTGGGCGACTTTGGTGGTAAAAGGCATGTAGAACACTTACCAAATACGGTTATAAACGGGCTCGATAACCACTATTTAGTCGATAAATTTACCGACTCTCACCCAGTAGTAAAACACGCTAAACAGTACTTTTCACCCGAGCGTAAGCGCTTTGCTGGTGTAGCTATTGATGTGGTGTTTGATCATTTTTTAATTGTGCATTGGCAGCGATTTAGCAAGCAACCTTTAAGTGACTTTAAGTACACCAGTTATCAGCTTTTAAATAACCGTATACCTGTTATGCCACAACGAATGCAGCATGTTGTAACAAGCATGACTAAAAACGATTGGTTTAAAGAGTACGAAACCGTTGAGGGAATAGGGTTAGCACTGGATAACATTGCCAAGCGCATTCGCTTTGCTAACACTTTTGCGGGCGCTGCTGACGATATTGCGCGCAACTACGACGAACTAGAGGCTACTTTTTTAGCATTCTTCCCAGAGCTAATTAAGCATGTAAGTGAGTTTGACCTTGAAAGCACCCCAAAAAATGGCATAAAGCGCATTATTTAAAGTTTTCATCAATTGTTAACCTTTTGTGATAATTTAAGGTAAAAAAAACGCTACTCTAATACAAATTAATTTTTGAGTGTTTTTAATGAATCGCAATTACTTGGTTATTGTGAGCTTTGCTGTTTTAGCGGCATTTCAATCTGGTGCTGTATTGGCTTTCGACTTTGACTTAAAGTCGGTACGAACCACTATTTCAAACCCTAACACTAGCCACGCGTTAATATATGACGACTTGGCTGGGAGTAATCAAAAAACACTGTTTTCGTTAGAGCCCATAAACAATCAACGTGTGGGTGTGTTTTTTGATATTAACGACATTGAAATTGGTTATTCTGCCGATATTTTTGAAGATGATGTTGAAACAAAAACACAAGATATACTGCTTTCGTATAGAAAATTTAAAAATTCTAAAATCACATTTAACTATCAAACGCTTGAAGGGCTACAAAGCACGGCTAGCAACTTAAGCGGCAATCAGTCAGAGCAACTTTTCTCGAAAAATACACGTTCAACTAAGTTTGAGCTTTCTGGCCAACACAACTTTTATACCTTTAATAATAAAGAGTCTTTGTTTGAGCATTTTTTTCTTAATAGACCAAAGCTAAGCAACAAATTTGACGTGGCATTAAGTGTTGTTGGCGCGTGGTCTTTCAAACATGTATCTCTTGAGAATAAAGATAATATTGTGTTTCAGGCTGATTTTTTAAATTCGTCTGCACCACAGGTCAATAAGTTAATTTCTAATTCGTATGGGGCGAGTATTGGCTCGCTTTTATCATTTTCGTTACCGCATAATGTTCACTTATTTGCTGAATACAAAGTAGGTAAAGGGCATATTCAAAACACAGACCCTGGACTGGGGTTAAAAGATTCGGGCGGTGAAAAAGTAGCGGCATACGGCGGTGGTATTTCTTGGACTTCAAGTAACAAAAAACTCATGGTAGTACTACGTGCGTGGGAGCAAACAGGTAGGCATATAGATACTTCTTTTGGTGACTTGTCAGTAATTAAGTTTTTTTAATATTGAGTGCTGGGGCTCTCACTTAAGTTTTTGCAGAATTTTAGGGATAAGTAATTACACCTTCATGTAATTACTTAATAGTAATGAGTGCTTAGTTAGTCTTTCATTGAGCGCCATGCAAATGTAGATGCTGCAATAACGATCGCAATGGCAATACCTAAGTAGAGTGTTTCTATTGTGCCGCCGAACTCAACTGCGTGCTCTAAAAATAGTATTACCAGTACAACCGAAGTTACTTGTACCAGAGTTATTTTTAAATCATGAAAGTCTTTAATATTAAAAGCAGCAAGAAATTTACTTTCCTCAGGCTTAGATGGTGTTATAAATAGTCGGTACAAGCTAATAGCAATAACTTGTAAGGTAATTCCGATTAGTAGCAAATCAAGAATTTTCAGTAGTTCAACTATTAGGGCTTTACCGGCTTTAGCTGAATCAGGCAGGTCAAATAGCGTTGTTATTACTATATTAGCTACAATATTAATGCATGAAACATAAACGAGTAATGATGATATTGCAGCGGTAATAACGGCGATTACGACCAAAAACCGACTTGTTTGGAATATATTTTCCATGTTGCTCAACTTTATAATTAGACCTGACTTATACGAAACGTAGCTTAAGTTAGATCCCTTACGAACTTTTTACTTTTATATTTGCTTTAACATATTGGCTATTTACTTGTTAAGCATAGAAATAACAAATTTAACTGGAATATTATGAGTAAGAATAACGATGTACCTCAGGCTTATGTTAAGCAAGAGGAAGGTTATAGAATAAAAGCCTTAAGATTATATCCTTGGGTATGCGGGCGTTGTGCTCGTGAGTTTGAATACTCAAATTTACGTGAGTTAACGGTGCATCATGTTGATCATAACCACAGTAATAATCCTGAAGACGGAAGTAACTGGGAGTTATTGTGTATTTATTGCCACGACAATGAGCACAATAAATACCACGAGCATATTATGTATGGCGGGTCGACTACAGATCGCAAAGTTGAGGCTGCGACGCATTCTCCATTTGCCGATTTAAAAGCGATGCTTAATAAATCAAAGTAATATTAGTTAAATTAAGAGCTTAAACCTAAAATTTTATTAATTTAAATGGCATTTTGAGGGTGAACGGTTATAAACCGAAGCAACCTCAAAATTAACTTTAAATTGGTTTTATTAAAGCTCTTTTGCTGTTTTGTCTTTTATGTCAAACCAGTTTGAATTGGCTGAAGTAATCAAGCCTGGTACGTCTTTTAGCCATTGTTTTTGAACCGATTTATCAAGATTTAAATAAAGTTTGTTTTCAACAATTTTGAACGCTTCAGGATCTACGTCAAACTTTTTCTCCATTGATACACCAAACGCACAAAAGCCACCAAATTGCGGTGCGTACTTTTCTGGGTTAGCTCTAAATAAATCGCGGTGCTTAGCTGAGGTAAATTTATAAATGGCATTTTTATGCGTTGCGGTATATTCAGAACTGCCTGTTACCGCTTTGTTTTGGGTAAAGTAAGCAACGGTATCGTAGCCACTAATTGCAATGTCGTTAACGTCTGCATTTGCGTCTATATCTGCTGCAAAGCTTAATGAACTTGCAAGTACTGATGCTGCAAAAAAAGCTGATTTAGTGAGTGTCGAAAATTTCATGTGTATCTCCAAAGAGTAATTTAATTAATGTGTTTGTTTAAAGCTTAGGTGTACTTTATCGTTATACTTTGGTTAATATGCGTCTATTAGTCTGTATTTTCATACCAATAATCCAAAGAGGTGTTTATGGACGTACTTTCGAGCGTGCTTAGTCATTTTTCACTTAACGCTAATGTGTTTTTTAGTGGGAACATGTGCGGTACTAGCGATTTTAGTAACGACCAAGGTGTTGGGCATTTACATTTATTACGTTCTGGTACGTTAAAAGTGCGCAGTAACAGTGGCTTTGAAGTTGTTTTGTCTACGCCTTCGGTTATATTTTTTCCTCACTCTACAGGGCACTGTTTATTTTCGGATAAAAGTGACGGTGCTGATTTAGTGTGTGCACAAATTAGCTATCAAAGCGGCGGGCATAGCCCTTTATTGCAGGCGCTGCCTTTTTGCTTAAATTACGAATTAACGGGTGATGGATTATTAGCGCAGAGCGCTTTTTGGATTTTTGATGAGGCATTTAAAGACGCCAGCGGTAAGCATTTAATTATAGATCGCTTATGCGATGTATTTTTAATTAGTGTTTTGCGCAAGGTATTAGAAGAGGGCACCATTAAAACCGGGATGATGGCAGGGCTTGCCCATCCTCAGTTGGCTAAGGTATTAATAAAAATACACCAAACCACAGAACAAAGCTGGTCGCTCAGCACTATGGCTGAGGAATGTGGTATGTCGCGCTCTAAATTTGCCGATACCTTTAAGCGAGTAATTGAGCAAACACCGGCTGACTATTTGGCTGATTGGCGTTTATCGGTTGCTAAAAAGCTTATTTTAAAAAATCAAAATATGGATTTAGTGGCTAATCAGGTTGGGTACGAAAATGGCTCTGCACTTGCCCGTGTATTTAGAAAAAAAACAGGGCAAGCGCCAAAAGAGTGGTTATTAAATCAGCAGTAAGTTTTTATGTGCTTAATAAACTTTTTTATAATTTAGTGAAGTTTTTCGTAATATCACATGAATAGGGTCCTAATTTACCTCAGGAACACGATAAAATTAGTCATGCCCGAGATTACGACTTGAGTCATCCTCGGGCATTGTTATTTAAGATAACGTCGAAATTAAATCTTAATCGCCTCAGTAGGCGTTGTTGATAATCCACTAAAATACTTCATTACCAATTGGCCTTGGCTGTTTTTTTCTATTACTAAGTAATTGTTTGAATTAGGATAGTAAAAGCTATTTTTAGACATCGTAATAAGTTTTGTTTTATCGCCACCAGTGCGCTTTGAATACAAAACGTCATTTTCAAAAATTAGGCTGCGTAAGGTGTTTTTATCAATACGATAATCACCCAATACGGGCGCTAATTGCTGCTCTGTTACCTCTGCTTTTTTAAACTCGGGGAGTGCAATACCTAGTACTCTGGCTGTGAGTTTTTCGTTGATAAAAATAGGGTTTATGTGGTTTGAATTAGCCAGTACTGCAACATATAGCTTTTGTTCTGGAATATAGCGTGCATGCGCTAAAAAACCATTTATTCCGCCAGTGTGTTTAATTACGGTGTATTCATTCAAAGGCTTAATAATTAATCCGTAACCATAGGATGAAAAGCTGCCGTCATTTAGTTTAAAAGGGCTTACCATCTTCTCATAACTTGCTTTACTAATAAGCTTGCCAGACGATAACGCACTAAACCAAATGTTTAAGTCAGTTGGAGTAGATATAAGCGCACCTGCGGCATATGGCCAATCCATATTAATGTAGTTGGTGTTGATAAATCCTTGCTCTGTTTGCTCATACCCAGAGGCGCGATGGGCAACAATTTCTTGCCCTTCATAACTACTCTGGTTCATTTTTAGCTTTTTAAATATGTGTTGTTCAATAAAGTCTTTGTAAGACTGGCCACTTGCTACTTCAATTATTTTACCAAGCAGTGAATAACCCGTGTTGGAATAAGCCATTGTTTCGCCGGGTTTAAACACCATTGGGTGTTTGGCAAATCGCGCTAGTGTATCGTCAACGCTGGTGGGTACTTGTATTTCTTTATCAAAGAGATCGTCGTCATCTGTGTAGTTGGCGATGCCTGAGGTGTGGGTTAATAAGTTTTCGATTGTGACGAGGTTGCCCTCTGTTGGAAAGCTTGCAACATACTTATGAATATCATCGGTAACCGCTAGCTTACCTTGCTCTTGCAGCATCATAATTGCAGCTGCAGTAAATTGTTTTGAAATAGAACCTAAACGCAAAACGCTTTGCTCATTAAGTGCAATGTTATGTTCAAGGTTGGCAAGCCCGCGCGCTCCTTTAAAAAGTACTTTGTCATTTTTACTTATAATTACCGATACCCCAGGCTCGTTTTCAGCAAGGTTCTCGTTAAGAATTTCCTAATATTGCGAGGCTGTCGGGTTGGCTTTTACAAGGCTGGGTGTTAATAGCGAGAGGGCTAACAAACAGCTAGCGTAAAATGGCTTAATCATATTCATCCTTTTTAGTTTTTATACCAAACCTCTAGATAGGCTTAGCGATCCTTGTGTTTTATAGTGAGTTAATATTGCACAGCTAAAAAGTAAACACAATTATCGGATTTTATAGGGGCTCAGTAATAGGTATAATCGCTGCGTTTATTGGTTTTTATTATATTTTTACAAGGAAGTTGTTGATATGCCTGATGTAACGGCTCTATTTTATATTGCCATAATGGCCTTTTATTTATTGCGCTCAAATGATGGAAGTAAGTTAATTATAACTACGATCGTTTTAGCTGCTATTCCTCTATTTACGAGCGATTATTGGCAGTGGTTACAATTAAGTGGGCTGTTAAGTGTCATTATTTTAATTATAGAAAAAGAGAAAGCAGGGGCTACCGCAGGCGGTGCAATTGCGGTGTTAGTCGCTCTATTTATTGGGGCTTTTATTGTAAGTATAATTATTAATGCTGCATGGACATTTACGAGTAATTTTAAGCTTTCTACTTTTGAAGTTAAAGCTCCCTTAAGTTACGGATGGTCTACTCATATTATTTGGTTGTATTGTCTTACTTTTGTTATACCGCTATTTGCCATTTTACGCGGTATTAAAAAGCCCGTAGCATTCTTTGGCACTAATTTAACCGCACTCGCTTTAGCTGTATTACCACACTATTGCGGCTCATTTATTTATGGGCTTATGCTAAGCGTAGCTATTATTGCTTCTCTTTATTTAGTCGCTTTCGTGTTTAAAACAGATTCTGAACAACGCTTTATGTTTACGTATATGGGTATGAGTGGACTACTAACAAGCTGTATAGTTAAAGGTGTAATGGTGGCCTATTTTTAAACTTCAGCTGTTTATTTTATCCATATTAAAACCAATCTGCTGCAACTTGTAGTGGGGTAGGGTCGCTTTTTTCAGATACCCAAAATACTAAGGCTTGCTTTGTTGGCGATATTTTTTTAGCGCGAGGCAGGTTTAAGTCAGTTAATGATAATTGTTGCTTAGTTTGCATGTCACTTTGCTCGTAGCCAATAACAACAAAGTCGTGTTTTAACTTATGGCCTGCGTTTTCGCCGCTGTGTATTTGTGTTTCTATGCCAAAGCCTAACAGAGCTACATGGGCTATTAAGTTTTGGTTAGTATCATCTTTGGTATTAACAGTATCGTATTCGAGATTAATTTTACTATTGTTTATAGTCGCTTTTAAATTACCTAAATGAGGGGCTTTAGCTACAGGAATAGCTTGCTTATAAAACCAACCTTGCCACCCGCTGCCGTTAACCATAAATCCTGGGGTTGCTACAATCCTACTTTTACCGAGTGCTTTATAAGTACGTTGTCTTTTACTAAAAACAGCAGAGGCAAACGGGTCTTTCCATCCTAAATAATCCCAATAAGTAACATGAAAATTAATAGGGATTAAATCAGTCCATAGCTTTTCATCATCTGTAAACGTTGAAATCCAGCGCTCTGCTGGTGGGCAACTACTGCAACCTTGCGATGTGTAAAGCTCTAAAAAGGTAGTCGGATTAGCTGTACTGGAAATAGTTACTTGCTCAGCAGCTTGGCTTTGAAAGCAAAAAATTATTAACCCAACAAGTGAGATAAAAAATGGACGGGATAGTGCTTTAAAAGGCATGTTACTTCTCGCAAAGGTTGATATTGCATTCAGCCTAAATGATATTTACGAATGAAGTATCACGAAATACTCACAATTAAATCACGTTTTAACTGTATATTTTACTTGGTTAAAACTTAATTTGAACACCCGCTCAAGTTGTGTTTTAATCGTTGCTCAATTATTGAGGAACTTTACATGATTAAATTTTATTTTCACCATACTCCTAACCCAATGAAGGTTGCACTCTTTTTAGAAGAAACAGGCTTACCGTTTGAACTTGTTCCTCTTGATACTTTAAAAGGTGAGCAACATACACCTGAATTTAAAGCAATTAATCCAAATGCTAAAGCGCCAGCAATTGTTGATGGTGAAACTCGTGTGTTCGATTCGAATGCTATTTTAATGTACCTTTCTGAAAAATATGGAAAGCTAGAAGGCAAGGGCGATGACCGTGCTGAAATGCTGTCGTGGTTAATGTTTATTGCATCTGGTTTGGGTCCGTATTCAGGGCAAAGTGTACACTTTAGACACATGGCGCCAGAAGGGCTTGATTATGCGGTTAATCGTTATTTACGTGAAGCGCAGCGCCATTACGAAGTACTTGATACGCATCTTGAGGGCCGCGACTTTATTGTGGGTGATACGTATACCATTGCTGATGTATCTGCATGGGGCTGGATTGATAAAGCACCGGTTGTATTAGGTGAAGAGGGCTTAGCACCGTATCCAAATCTTAAGCGTTGGTTTGAAAGCATTGATAGGCGCCCAGCGGTTGCGCGTGCACGCGTAATTGGTACTGATGTAGCCTTTAAAAAAGAGTTTGATGAAGACGCTAAAAAAGCATTTTTCCCTTCAAACTACCCAAAAGTATAAAAGCACTCAATACTAATACCAATTCCATTAAGTATGTGATCTAAATTTTACGCCGAAAAAATAATTCAGTTCTAGGCGTAAATTGATGTAAATGGTTGTTCCCTTTGCGAAATTTACAACAAAGAAATGGGTTGTTTTAGCAAGTAAAATAGATCAGCTATTTATTGGAATTGGTATAAACAGCAGATCAGCTAGCTGATCTGCTGTTTAGTATTTTATGGCTGTGTGAGCGCTTCTTTATTTTCGTCTGACTCAAACAAGCTAACCTCTTGTGTGTGCTGGCTTACGCTATTTCTTTTTAGGGCGATGTATAGGTCTGAGTGAATGTATATACCCTCTGTTCCTGACTTCATTCCGGCAATTTCAAACCATGAGAGCAGCTGGCGTTTTCTGCCTGCAAGTTCAAGTCTTATATCGCGCTTTTTAAATATAACGTCGAGATCGGCAAGCATGGCCATTACACTTAAATCTAAGTGAGTAAAGCAGGGCACGGCATCAATTATTACGCATTGCGTATCGTCTTTTTGTCTTGCGTATTGCTCTAGTAATCTGCGTTTAAAGTAGCTGGCATTAAAGTAAGTTAAAGGTGAATTAAAGCGATAAATAAATACGCCTTGCACTGCTTTTGCTTTGTCAGTGGCGTCTAAACTTCTTACTACGCCGTTGATATCTACGCCGAGTATATTATCGGTTGGGCGCATTACGGTGCGAATAAACTGAAATAACCCCAGTAATACAGCAAGTGTGATCCCTGGTATAACGCCAATAAATAACACGGCAAGTAAGGTGGCTGATGCGAGATAAAATGCCTGTTTATCTTTTCGTTTTAATTGCCAAACAGCTTTTAAATCGAGTAAATGAACAGAGGCAATAATGAGTACAACACCTAGCGCTGCGCTTGGAATAAATTCAAGTGGGGCTGTTAAAAATACGGCTATGACAGCAATAATGGCCGCTGCTATTATTGATACTAACTGTGTTTTACCACCTGTTGCATCGTTAACAGCGGTGCGTGAGTCGGCGCCACTGACTGCAAAACCTTGCGAAAGAGCTGACGCTATATTGGCAATACCTAACGCTCTAAATTCTTTATCGGCGTCTATGTCGTAGCCATTTTTAGCAGCAAAGCTGCGGGCAGTTAGCATCATACTAACAAAGCTCACGATGGCTAAGTTAAGTGCGGGGACCACTAACTCACGAATAATCCCTAAATCAAAAACAGGGGTATTAAAAACGGGAAGTCCACCTGTTACGGTGCCAATGGTTTTTATATCAAGCTGTTTTAAATCAAAAATCCACACCAAAAGCGCACCAAAGGCAATGGCGAACATAGATGCAGGCCACGTGGGTTTTACGCGTTTCATCACAAAATAAACCGCCAGTGTAAACAAAGCCATTAATAAGGTGGGGACATGTGTTTGCGCTAGGTATGTGGGCACACCACCTAAGCGTTCAAGTAGGTAGCGTTCGTCAAAGGTAAAGCCAAATACTTTGGAAAATTGACCAACAATAATAGTAATGGCTACGCCGTTTAGTAATCCCATTAAAATAGGTTTAGATAAAAAGTCGGCTAATACACCTAGCTTAAATTTACTGGCTATAAAGCACCAAAAGCCGGTCATAGCGGTCATGGTGACAACAAGTTGCCAATGTTTAAAACTGTCACCTGCAGCAAGAGGTGTTACTACTGCTGCAATAACGGCGCAGGTAGCAGCATCAGGGCCTACTATTAACTGTTTTGAAGTGCCAAAAAGTGCATATAACATCATTGGCAATATGCAAGAATATAACCCTACGGCAGCATTAACACCGGTTAGCTGTGCGTAAGCAATGGCAACAGGTAAAGCTACGGCAGCTACCGATAGCGCTGCTCTTAAATCATCAGCAAACCATTGTCGCTCATAGTGCAGCAATGTATCTAAACCCGGCATAAAATTATATAAACGCGACAGCACTTCAACTTTTCCTGTTAATAGTAATAACGCTTTGATAGTAAATTTAATATTCAAATAAGTATAGCTAGAGGAGAGTATTTTTACGTAATACCCACTGTATTGAATTAGTTATTTACTATAGCGATGGAGGGTTATTTAACTCGGTAGAATAATCATGTTTTTAATAAGGTTGTATAATATAAAGCCACTTTTTTATAGACGTAAAAAAGCCTGCATAAAGCAGGCTTTAGTTTCCAGGGAAAATTAAAATTTAGCGCGAATACCAAAGCTGTAACGACGATCCGCTTCAGTGTACTTCCAAGCACCACCTAGTTCAGATAGGTAGATTGAAGGCTCACCCGTTAAGTTAGTCGCATTACCTACTAGCGTAATATTTTCGTTAATATCCCAGCTTGCAGAGAAATCTAACTGGCCTCTGTCGTCACGGTAGTTATTACCGTAAACAGTGCCTTCTGCTGAAATACTGCCATCTGAGTTAATATTTTCTACGCGTTTTTCGTTTTCAGTATCTAAGAAACTGTCACGGTAGTTATAAGCGATACGAGTAGAGAACCCTTCGTATTCCCAAAATACTTGTAAGTTATATGTATTTTTAGAAATATCTAATAGTGGGTTGCCGTTTGGTTGTTCGCTGTCTGCATACGTGTAGTTTGCATTAACACCTAAGCCAGAAAATGCACCAGGTAAGCTTGTAAAGAACTGTTGGTAACCCACTTCAAAACCTTGTACTGAGCCGTTTTCACCATTTACATTTTTAACTGTATCGATACCCGTTAGTCCTGCGTCACGCAGACCTGCAACATGGTTAAAGCCATCTGCATCTACAGGGAAATCAGTTGCGTCAGAGTATACTAGGTTGTCTTGTGAAACACCTGCAACGTCAAGCTGACATACTTGGTTCCACTGCGTTACGTTTTGACCAGTTGAAGTGCTTGAAGAAGCCTGACAGCTGCTTTCGTTACTTAAGAAAGACTCAACATCTTTATAAAATACAGCGAAAGATAGTACGTTACCTTCATCAAAGTAATGCTCTACTGATAAGTCGTACTGCGTTGCACGGTATGGTTCTAAATCAATAGATCCTTGCGTTGCACCCGTAATATCGTTATTAACGTCAAATGCAGGGCTTAGCTCGCTAAAGTCAGCGCGGCGCATAACTTTTGCAGCAGCAAAGCGGAATAATGTTTCGTCTGAGTAGTTATACGTAACGTTTAAGCTTGGTAAAAAGTCGCTGTAGTCATTGTCGCCAGTTACTTTTTCGCCATTAAGAAATACGCTTGATTCTAAATCTGTAGTCACATAACGACCACCCACAATCGCAGTGATGTTATCAAAGTCTAAGTACGCTGATATATACACAGCTGCTGTATCTTCAACTACGTTACGGTATGCGCTTTCTTGGAACTCTTGGTTATCTGAAAGACTCCCCGTTGACGCTAGGTTAGTACCTGCAAGTAACTGCTGAAGTTGAGCGTAAGTATTTGCAGGGTTAGATAAACCGTTGTAGCTTAAAAACGTTAGTAGGTCGTTTTGACCAGAATTACCTAATTGGTCAAAAGAGTTGTCGTGGCTAACTGTTGTGAAGCTATTTGAAAAAGCAGCGTTGTAGTCATCAACCCATAAAGTAGCTAATGAACCATCTGAGTCGTTAAATGCATTTTTGTAAATGTCTTTAATTTCTACTTTGTATTGCTCATATTCGTAATCGCGGTTAGTAACACGTACACCTGCTTTTACTTTAGACACCCAGCTTAAGCTGCTGAGAGGTTCAAACATTTCAACATCAAAACGAATAGCTGTTTCGTCATTGTCTGTTCTTCTATCTTCACTTTTAAACGTACGAAGTGCTAAGTTTTGTGGGTCAGTAAATGCATTAGGATCTGAATGAATGATGCTTGGTAATTTATTACCGTCTTGAGAAAATGCACCATCATATAAATGATTTGTTAGCTTAGTTCCGCCACTTGCTTCAAATGTTGATTTTTCGATTGGGCGAAGTGTAAATTCAGAATCAGGTCTTACGCTTTCTGATGATGCTACTGCAATTTCGCCAGAGATTTTTATACTGTCAGTAAGGTTCCACTCTGCACCAAGTGCATTTGAAAACGAGTCAGTTTCACGAAAGTCACTGTATGTTTTAGGGATACCAAATTCGTTTGTTAGCGTGTAATTATTTACGCCGTTAGCATCTTGAGTTGTATTTGCATCTGTTGATAACGAACCCGCAACACCTAATATAGAGTTACCACTTTGCTCACCAGAGCGTTTAGTGCCACTTAAATCTAGATACACCATGCCATTACCAGATTGCGGTGCCCACTGAAGTGATAAATTTACAGCAGTACGTTTACGTTGTTCTACATATTGTTCAACACTGTGCTCGTCTCGTACGATAGCGTTGCCACTTGGTGTATTACCTTCTTGACCATTAATATCAATGTCTTGAGGTTTAACACGGCTAGACGTTTCATCTTGACGAATTTCACGATCTTGATACGAAAACATAGCAATAGCACCAAAGGTACCCATTTCGTCAAAGTCCCAGTTGTTACCAAGTGAACCACTAAAAATAGGTGCTACTTTTTCTGTTTTATCTGCATATTCACCATCTAATGAAACTGCGCCAGTTAGTTTATCTAACTCTAATGGGCGAACTGTTTTTAAGCTAACTGTTCCGCCTAATGCACCTTCAATCATATCGGCAGTAGGAGACTTAACTACTTCTACTGTTTTTAAGAAACTTGATGGGTAATCTTGTAAGCTAATACCGTCACGAGAGTCGCCAATAGTAGAGCGACCGTTTAATTCAACACGGTTTTGAGGTAAGCCACGAATCGAAACACTGTCACCCACACCAAAATCGGTATTAATAGATACACCAGTAATACGTTGCAGTGCTTCTGCAATATTATTATCAGGTAACTTACCAATGTCTTCAGCAACAATCGCATCTACAATACGTCCGTCAGTACGCTTAAGCATAGCGGCGGCTTTCATACTACCTAGCATGCCTTTTACTTCAATAACTTCAATATCTGCAGCTGCCGTTTCTGAAGCTGCCGGAGCCTCTTGCGCTGCAATAGTAGAAGAAGCCATTAATAAAAGGGCTGCTGCACTGATTGTTGTAGAGCTACTTCTTTTATGTTTATTAATTAATGTTGAAGTAATTTGATTGAGTTTCATGTATCTCTCCCGTTTGGGTACGACTTACGTCATTGTGTGTGTTGTTACTTGGTTTGGTTAACCAATTTAACTGCTATTTCCCTGTAGCGTGTCATACAGGTGGTATGGTTGAAATTAGTCCAATTCAGCTTTTATTACAACCTTTGTTTACCAAAAATTCACAAGGTGTATTACAAAGTGTTCTTTTATTTTGCTTATATTTAATAAATTTAATGGCTTATGGTGTATTTTTATTTTTTATATTTTGAGTGAATTTTATTGAAGTATGTTTACCAAAGGCGTTTTTTTATATTATTTGTACTATTAAATACATTTTTTAGTGCTATTTTTAAATTTTATGCCGTACTTTTATACGTATTTAGTTTGTTTTTTAAGTGATGTTAAAATAATGAGATGTTCATTAAAGGTTGGGTATGGCTTATAAATTTGCGAAATAGTAAGGAGTATAAAATCATTAAATTTTATTTTGGTTATTTGTTTTGGTAATACCAATTTTCTATTGTTTTTATATGAATTTTGTATTAGAGCTTACTGATACATATCTATATATGATTATAAATAGAGTGATTTTTACGCAAAAAAAAAGCCCAGCATATTAATGCTGGGCTTTCTTAGATTAAATATATTAGCTTTTTAACTCGCCTGTAGATGATTCTAAATGGGCTCTAATAAACCACTGAAATTGCTCTAGGTCAGCTAGTTGGCTGGTGATCATATCTTCAGACACCGGATCTAATTCAGAAAGAGTCTCAATTGCTTTGCGGTGATCGCCATTAACGCCGTTGTATACTTTATCAAGTGCGGCTAAATGCTCGGTTACTAACCCTTTACCTACTGAGTATTCGCTCCATGTACGACGATCTACAATTGATTTAGGCGTACCAACGGGCACTCCACCAAGAGTCGCAATTCGCTCTGCAATTGTATCTGTCATTTCGCGCACAATGTCTACTTGTGGGTCTATCATTTCGTGTACGCCAATAAAGTTAGGTCCTACTACATTCCAGTGAATATGCTTTAAAGTAAGCTGTAAATCTATCAATGCAACCATGCGGTTATCTAGCGTAGCTATTGTTTTTTGAGCTGATTCGTCACTCATACCTGGCGCGGTAAATTTAGTTGTTTTGTTTGATTCGTTATTGTTACTCATAATTTCTCCTACATTAAGTAATGTGTTGCTCATATAATATGTTGCGTTATGAGCATGACTTAAACTTAATGAAGCAACTGTTATGCCGTAAGTTTATTGTTTTTAAAAGCTGTTTAAAAACATGGGGTTATGTTTTTATTTGAGATTTTAGAGGCTGGAGGGGTGATTGAATTTTTGAAAAGCCTGCATACATTTGTAAAATCTGCAGACTTTAATTTAATAACGCTTAAGTGTATTTAAACTTTGGCTATATATTCGTGCGCTTTTAAAACATCGAGCGGCACTATTTCTAATGATTTTTTATTTGTAGCTTCAAGTACCACTGGTGGCGCAACGTTTGCTGCAATAGCATGAAGCCATCTTACTGCACACAAGCACCATTTATCACCGGCTTTTAAACCTTCAAAATCGTAAAGAGGGTTTGGGCTTATTAAGTCGTTACCTTGTGATTTTGAAAATTGTAAAAACTCGTCAGTCATAATTGCACACACACTGTGATTGCCAAGATCTGATTCTGGTACATAACAAAATCCTTCACGTGTGTAGCCACCATTACCGCAACATAGTTTTAAACGTGTGCCAAGTACATTAAATTGATTCGCCATGAAATACCTTAGTTTGTGGTGTTTAATAAATTTACTCTATCAGGAGTAACTCGCTTGAGATAGCTATAAAACTTAAAAGAGGGAAGGGGGTCTACACAAACTTAAGCCCGCAGCAAAATTGCGGGCTTAGTATTATTTATTTAATACGCAGTGCCATACAATCGCTATGGCCGTTTATGATCATGCTTTTATCAACACGTACGCCACCACCAGAGTATTTTCCGGCGGCTGTAAAACTACATATTTGTACAAAGTAGTCATCTACTTTAGGCAGTGCAAATAGTTGTTGGTATATTTGGTCTTGCTCGGCAAAGTGCCCCATTGTTTTTTCTATAACTTGCTGCTGTTCATCAACAAGTTGAATATTAGCACCACAACGTCCTACTATTGGTTTAACTACATAACCGGTTTGTAATAACTCGTCGTTAAGTTCAAACGCGGTATTAAGTAAATATTTATGATTAGGGAATAAACTCCACAGTATTGGTAAAATAGCCTTGTTACTTGGGATCAATGTCCACAGCGGTTCAAATACCATGACGTTTTTACGCAGCAGTACATCGACTAAGCGTGGCGTTTCACCAATTTTGAATTGTGGTTCAAAGTTATCACCTAATGATTGGTCTGCTTCGCATTCTTCACGAATTTGATCAAGTGCGGTTTCCCACGACCAGGTTTTCCATACGTAACTCAGTTGTGCGCCATCTGCATCTACTATGTTGCCTGATTCATTCCAGCGAAGTGTGCTTAAGCCAATTACTAACTTACACTCAAAGCCCGCGGCTTCAATAGCTTCTTTCATAAATAATGCGTGGTAATGCTCTTCTGGTTCATCATCTTGCAGAATATGAACAAGACCTTTTACTTCACTTTTACGCCATGCTTTTACGAGATCTTTAAATAAATTTTGGCCTGCATCTACACCTGTTTTAACACCAAAGTGTTTTGCCCATTTACCCTGAACTTTGCCGCTTTCCATGTAACACGATGCCGAATCGCAATTGTATTCGTAAACTTTTAAACCGGCTGCTGTTAAAGCAAAGTCAAGCCGACTGGTAATTAATTGGTTTAAGCGGTTATCCCACGATTGGCGAATTTTATTAATCACAACATCGGGTAAATTAAACTTTTTTAATAACTCAGGGTGCTGCAGTACATAGTCGGTTGCATGCATAAATAAGCCATGCAGCTCATTTGTTGCATGCTCAATGCTTTGCTGCGCCGTTTGAGATATCGCAAAGTAATTATGTTGATCCGCAGCTACTGATGTAAGTTTATGGCCTTGCATCATTTCTACGTAGGCAGCTTCATCGTCATTCGCAATATTTAACCATGACTTGTTTGCTTGGCCTGTATCTACTGCTTTATGGGCTTCTATAATAAATAAATCAGTGTTTAGCTCAGACGTTGGCTCAGCATATTCTGTTTCATCAGTTTGTGTCATCCAGCCTAAAATAGTGGCGTCGCTGTAAGAGCACTCAATCCAATAGTCGCCATCTTTAGTTACTTTTGCTTTTAGTTCACGGCACCAGCTTTGATCTTTTGGCCATATTTGATGTCCTACATTTTGCTCAGCAAGGCGTATTTTATCTTCGTGCACTTCAACAACGACAGCAACATGGCCTGTTTCTTCAAACTCGCCGCCTTCCTCCCAAATAAGTAAACTACCTACTTGCGGATGATGTTTAGCACCATTTTTAAACGCGTTTAGTGGCAGTCTGTTTTGGCTATTTACATCGCGCACAGAACGCAGCTCAAAAATATCGTAAGCCATAGCAATATCATCAAAAATATAACTATGGTTGAGATACATCCATCGCCGTGCAAACTCAACACATTGCCATTTATAGCCCATGTAAATGCCATCAAGGTAACTACGGTAGGCGCTACGATTAGGATAAATACTTTCGTCAGCCGTATCATAATCAGATGAGTACACAGCAACATTACCAGGTGCATAACCTAATAAGGTACCAAAATCACTAGCAGGAGCAGAAGATTTCATAAACAAAGATGTTCAAAATAAAGGTGTGATAATTTGCTGACTATATGAGCGAAACTGCGTTATAGCAAGATATAAAATATGTTTTTACGAAGGGGGATAAGTAAAAAATCACTCATTCATTAAAGAGTGAAAATACGGGAGAGTACTTTTACTAATAGTGTTAGGTTTGGTGCTTTTTTGACTTGTAACTGGTTGAAATTTATTAATATTTTTGGCGTGATTATTACTGTTTAAATCTCAATTAAAAAATGGAGAAGCTATAGGTAACTTCTCCACTTTTATTATTCATATTTAGTGATTTTTATAATATGTAAAGCAGGTTAACGCGCTGCTAAATCATTTCAGCATCTATATGGCGTATTAGGTTTGATACCCAATTAACATATTGGCGGTGAATTTTTTTGCCGTTGTAGTTTAAGTTAATAGAGTCTTTATAGTTGATTGAGTATGCCGTTTTGTCATACGCAATATCGACAGTTAATTGGTGTGTGCGAATATCCAGTACACCTTTTATTTTACCTTCACTCATAGGCGTACACTTCCAACCAAGCTGAATACATGCCTTTAGAATGCCTTTTTCTACGTCAGCTTCACTGTTGGTAATTGTTGATGTTTGTGGAATAGGGTTTTGTTCAAAGTCTCTTACTGCAACAGATGTTGAACAACCAGCAAGTACAGTAAGTGCTGCCGCTGTAAGTAAAATTGAGTACTTTTTCATAATAATCCTTTGTTTTAATTTCATCCAATTGTGTTGTCTCGCCAATATATGCGCGCTTAGGTGAGATTATCGGTAAATTTATAGATGAGTGCCAGTAGTAATTAGAAAATTAAGAGAGCTAACCGAGATTTATTTCGGGTATTAGCTTTATTTATGAACAAGTTAAAGTTGAATTATTTAAGCTGTAGACCAAGGGTTAAAGCAAAATTATGTGTTGAAAGATTTACGTGAGCGATGACATGTTTTGAGGGAACGCTCTTTCTTTATGTTTTAAATTACTCCTATAGTCGTACTTTAGTTAATTTTTTGTTAAACTATTGCGCTTAGTATGAATTGAAGTCAGTTAAAAGTTTTTAAAACAGGAAAAAAAATGGAAGATATAATAAACAACATTGATATTAATCAATATTTACCCGCTGCAATTACGTGGGCAACCAACATATTACTAGCGATTGCAATCTTACTTGCGGGCTTATGGCTGGCAGGCAAAGTACGCAATTTAATTATTGGCTTATGCCATAAATACACTCATCTTGATGATACGCTTTTTCGCTTTTTAGGCAGTATGGCTCGCTACATCATATTAGCGTTCGTTATTATTGCTGTGTTAAATCGCTTTGGTGTACAAACGGCCTCTATTATTGCTTTGCTAGGTGCTGCGGGACTTGCTATAGGCTTGGCGTTACAAGGTGCAATGTCGAACCTTGCCGCAGGCGTTATGCTACTTGTTTTCAGACCTTATAAAGTGAATGACTTTATTGAGGCCGCAGGGCGTTTTGGTAAAGTAACAGAAGTAGATATGTTTACTACTATTTTACAAACGTTCGATAACCAACAGGTTATTATTCCAAATAGTCAAATTTGGGGCGCGCAAATTATAAACCATTCACATCATCCAATTCGTGGTGTGGATATGCATTTTGGTGTTGCTTACGGTGAAGATACAACGGCTGTACGTAAAGTTATAGATGCCGTACTTGCAGCGCACCCACACATACTAAAAGATCCAGCTCCTTTTGTTGAAGTAGAAACTCTTAACAACAGCTCAGTAGACTTTTTAGTAAGACCTTTTTGTAAGGGCGAGCATTACTTCGATATTCTTTACACGGTGCCAGAGTTAATTAAAAAAGCACTGGATGAAAACAACATCGAAATACCTTTCCCACATCGTAAAGTTATTTTAGTTAACGAAAGCAAAGATTAACTAAATTTAAAACGATTTAAACCTAAGGGCACTTTTAAGTGCTCTTTTTTTGTGTGAAAAAGTTACATACCTGTGTAACCTTTTCTTTTATAAACCACTTCAAATACTACATTGTTATCTGTACAGCCCTTTTTTACTAGGTTGGATGGCTGGTCTTTATTTTGCATTTGCATAGTCGCTTTTAGCTTTAAAGCTCATAAAAACTATTGACCCATTAAATCAAACTGTATGAAGGACTAAACATGGCTGAATCATTTAAATACTCAGGTAATAAAGGGCATGGCGGTGAATTGCATCAAAAAGCGTCGGATGAACACCCTACCATGACCACCGCGCAGGGCTGCCCTGTAAGTGACGATCAAAACTCATTACGTGCAGGAAAGCGTGGCCCAGGATTATTAGAAGATCACATAATGCGCGAGAAGATCTTTCACTTTGATCACGAACGCATTCCTGAGCGAGTAGTGCATGCACGAGGTTACGGGGCACATGGGTACTTTGAAAATTACGACACGCTTGAAGATTTAACCTGTGCAGATATTTTTCAGCGAAAAGGTGAAAAAACCCCAGTATTTACTCGTTTCTCTACAGTTGCAGGTAATAAAGGGTCTCCAGATTTAGCACGTGATGTACGTGGTTTTGCGGTAAAATTTTATACCCAAGAAGGAAACTGGGATTTAGTGGGAAACAATATACCGGTTTTCTTTATTCAAGATGCGATGAAGTTTCCAGACTTAGTTCATTCAGCTAAAGCCGAGCCCGACCGAGGTTTTCCGCAAGCGCAAACAGCACATGATAACTTTTGGGATTTTGTGAGCTTATCGCCTGAGTCAATGCACATGGTTATGTGGGCAATGTCTGATAGAGCTATTCCGCGCTCTTTACGCTTTATGGAAGGTTTTGGTGTTCATACCTTTAAATTTATTAATGCCAAAGGTGAAGAGAAATTTGTTAAATTTCATTGGAAACCAAAAGGCGGCATGCAATCTGTAGTATGGAACGAAGCACTTAAGCTAAATGGCGCAGACCCTGATTTTCATCGCAGAGATATGTGGGAATCTATTGGTAATGGCGACTTCCCTGAGTGGGAGCTAGGTGTACAGGTGTTTGATCAGCAATTTGCTGATGAATTTGAATTTGATGTATTCGATGCCACTAAGCTTATACCTGAAGAGCAAGTACCAGTGCAAATTGTTGGCCGTATGGTGCTTGACCGTGTTGTAGACAACTTTTTTGCAGAAACAGAGCAAGTAGCATTTTGTACTCAAAACATTGTACCGGGGCTCGACTTTACACCCGACCCGCTACTGCAAGGTCGTAACTTTTCATACTTAGATACTCAAACTAAGCGTTTAGGTGGTCCTAACTTTACGCATATTCCGGTCAATGCGCCTAAATGTCCAATGCGTCATTTTCAGCAAGATGGCCACATGGCAATGCACAATCCAAAAGGGCGTGTTAATTATGAGCCAAACTCATGGAGCGGCGACGAAAACAACCCGCGCGAATGCCCAGTACATGGCTTTAAAAGCTCAAAGGAACCTGAAGTAAGCGGCGGTGATAAACTGCGTTATCGCTCAGAAACATTCAGCGATCATTACAGTCAAGCCCGTCAATTTTATTTAAGTCAAACAGAGGTAGAGCAGGCGCATATTCAATCTGCGTACGTGTTTGAGCTGTCTAAAGTTGAGCATTTACCAATACGAGAACGTTTGGTATCGCACTTGTTAAATATTGACGAAACCCTCTCAGATAAAGTTGCCGAAGGACTTGGCTTGCAAGAAATGCCAGACCCAGCTGAAGCTGCTATGCCAACACGTAAAGACTTACCTGTATCTGATGCGTTAAGTATTTTGAAAAATGCGCCCAACACCTTCAAAGGCCGTAAATTAGGTATTTTAGTAAGTGATGGCTTTAATGCAGACATCTTTGAATCGGTTACCAATGCACTTAAAAGTGAAGGCGCAAACTCTGAAATTATTGCCCCACAAGTTGGCGGTGCTAAATGCAGTAAAGGTAAGCACTTTAAAGCTGATCAGGTTATTAATGGTGGTCCATCGGTTTTATACGATGCGGTACTTGTACTCACCACTGAAGAGGGAGCCGAAAAACTAGCTGCTATTGCAGAAGCTAAAGACTTTGTAAGTGATGCGTATGCACATATGAAATACATAGGCTACACACAAGAGGCTAAGCCTTTATTTAAAGCCGCAGGGCTCGATGACAAAGCAGATGATGGTTGGATTGATTTAGAGGCACACTCTGCCGATAAATTTATAAATACATTACGTAATTTAAGATATTGGAAACGTTAGTAAGCTCAATAATTAAAAAACCACAGCATGTAATTGTTGTGGTTTTTTTTAAGCTCACCTAGTTAAGGTATTAGTTCAAGCCAACAATAAAATTGGATATATTATGAAGCTTAATGGCGCTTGTCACTGTGGCAAAGTGGTATTTACGGTCAACTCAAAACACCCTTATCCTTATAATTTATGCTATTGCTCTGTATGTCGTAAAACCGCAGGGAGCGGCGGGTTTGTTATTAATTTGAACGCACAATACAGCACGCTTGAGGTTACAGGGCGTGAACACATAACTATTTATCATGCAAAAATAGGCGATAAAATCAGCCCTGCAGAGCGTCATTTTTGTAAGCATTGTAGTGCTAACTTGTGGTTATACGATGCACGTTGGCCTGAGCAAGTTCACCCCTTTGCTGGTGCAATAGATAGTGAGTTACCCATACCGCCAGAGCGCACTCATTTAATGCTTGGTAGTAAAGCAAATTGGGTAAATGCGCCCATTAATGAAGGTGACAAGCAATTTGAAGAATACCCTGATGAAAGTATTGCTGCTTGGCATAAGCGTTTAAACCTCGAAAAGTAACGCAATTTTTTGTATGAGCTAAGCTTAAATTTAGGGGCAATTAAACGCATATTTAGTTTATTAAATATTAAAAATCACCGCGTAAGTAAAGGAGAATATTATGGCAGTCCCAGCAATACCAAAAGGGTTTCATTCAGTTACACCATATTTAATTATGAATGACGCACAAAAAGCGATAGATTTTTATTGTGATGCATTTAGTGCTGAACACGTAATGCAAATGCCTTTACCTGATGGTGGAATAGCCCATGCAGAAATAATAATTGGTGATTCGCATATTATGCTTTCAGATAATGGTTCTGAAGAGCATTTAAAAAGCCCAAAAGAACTCGGTGGTACAGCGCTAAGCCTTATGCTTTATGTTGAAGATATTGATACCGTATTTAAAAAAGCAATTGAGCTTGGTGCAACACTAATAAGACCCGTACATGATCAGTTTTATGGTGATAGGACCGGCACACTACAAGACCCATTTGGTCATATATGGATCATTGGTACACACAAAGAAGATGTTAGTGACGAAGAGTTAAATAATCGTATTGGGAATATAACAAATCAAGAGCAAGACGCATAACTAGCATGCTAATTAGATTTATGTACCTTCCTAATTACGTTGACGGCTTTAATGAAAGGCTTGTAGCTTTTGCTTCAACTCATCTAGGTTTTATCTTGTTATCGAAACCGTTTTCTGCCTAAACGTAGCTCACTTAGTAAAGCGAATTAGTATTAATTACTAGTTAAATTTTAGGCATAAAAAAACCTCAGCCAATAATTAGCTGAGGTTCAAAAAGTGGTACCAGCGGCCGGACTCGAACCGGCACTCCTTTCGGAAGGGGATTTTGAATCCCCCATGTCTACCAATTTCATCACGCTGGCATAATTTTTCTTTAATCTTTTAAGCATAAAAAGATAAAGAAAAACCACTTAAAATAAAAAGGATACTTATATACCTCTTATTCTGTATCCGCATTATACAAACAAAAGAGGGGGCGGCAAGCCTTTTCTTTTATTTGTATAAACAACTGGTTGATAATTAATCGTTTATAGCAAGGAGACTCCATCGGTAAATTTTTTAAGTCTTTTTGGACTGATATATAAAGCGAATATTTTGGGTTATGAGTGCTATTAAATTGTTATGCGATTGAATAAATAAGCAATTGAACTATTGATAATAGTTAATCGTATTACAAAAATTATTCCTGCTTTATGCCGATTTTGCGCTTAATTCAGGTATTATTTGTACAACAAGGTTTTTAAGACATTATATATGACTCAATTAAGTGCCAAACAGAACATTCAATCGATTGTTAAAGCAATTAAGGCAGAGGAAGCATCACTTCGTCAAAAGCACCCGTTACTTGCACATCAAAATACCTTAGGGTTAATTATTTTATTGCTATCGCTTAGCGCACTAATTGGTGTTGGTGTTTTATATTATTTAGCCATCATACCTGCTTGGGTATGCATAGTACTTGCGGCTATTGCTGCATCTATTTCCCATGAGTTAGAACACGACCTTATACATAAACAATACTTTAGTAACCAGCCATTTATGCATAATTTTATGATGCTAACAGTATGGTTAATGCGGCCAAATACTATTAGCCCGTGGTACCGACGTAAAATGCATTTACACCATCACAGAACCTCAGGCACACAACAAGACTTAGAAGAGCGCTTGGTGGGCAACGGTATTAAAAACCCATTCTTACGTGCGTTAGTTATTATGGATGGGTTATTAGGGTTAGTTATTTCTACTAAACGTTTTAGAAAAGAAATTAATGGCTTTAGTTTTTCGAGTGTTTTTAATGCGGGATTTCCGATAGCGACTGCGTATTTTGCTGTTTTATACAGCGTTATTGTATTTCATATTGTTGATTTATTTATACCACTTTCGCTAAATTCGCCTAGCTGGTTGTTAAGTACAATGAATGTGTTCGAATTTTTAATGGTTGTGCTCATTGTTCCTAATATTATTCGCTCAAGCTCGCTTAATTTTGTTACCTCAAGCATGCATTACTATGGCGGCGTTAATAACATGCTTGAGCAAACTCATGTACTAACGAGCCGTTTATTTATGCCGTTTCACTTGTTTTGTTTTAACTTTGGTAAAACGCATACCATCCATCATTTTGTGCCAAATCAGCCGTTTTATTTACGTCAAATGCTAAGTGAAAAAATACTTAAAGTAATGGCGCAACACAACGTGCGCTTTAACGATTTTGACAGCATAAAAAATGCTAACGCATTTAAATAATTACCCCCAACATAAGGGGAGGTTCTACATTGCTATTCTTATTTTATGATCTAAACACATATAAAAAATAATTTAGACGCACCACGTTACGCTATTAGCTTAACGTGGTATTGCTGTTTTATTTAAAACATCGGATCATGTTTGTAGCACTTGCTCAACGTTGAAAATCACTCTCAAAAATTAAAAATCTAACCGAATATACAAATGAACCGGCGAGCAATTTTTTATATTTTAAAAATAATGAATCGATACTGCCGGTCTTATATCTCGATTCAATCTTCATAAGCATTAAGGATTTAAATAATGGAAATTACTGGAAGCTGTTACTGTGGTGAAATTAAATACCAAGCAAAGTCTCAAAATAATAATGCACTTGTTTGCCATTGTAGCGATTGCCAACGTATGTCGAGCGGCCCATTTAGAGCCGTTATAATTGCAGAGCCAAATTCGGTAGTATTTACCCAAGGTGAGCCAAAAGAGTTTGTTAAAACAGCGCAAAGTGGTAACAAGCGTGCGCAAGGTTTTTGTGGTACATGTGGTACAACACTTTATGCAACTAACGAAGCTAAAACTGACCGTGTATATGGCTTGCGTATTGGTGCGGTTGATCAGCGTGAACAGTTTACGCCAACAGCACAAATTTGGGCTAAATCAACATTGAGCTGGTTGAGCGGCTTACACGAAGTACCTGCGTTTGATACAACCCCACAAAACTAGTTAGTTGGAGTTATTAGTAATACTGATCAAAAATCACTTTTTTAGTAAGCGGTTTGAAATTTATTTTACCAAATGACTGTCTACTTATAAGTCAGTCATTTGGAGAATAACATGTGTAGTTCACCTAAAAGCAGCCGAGCAGTTAAAAAAACAGCCATTAGTTTTAATGATGAGCTTACTCAAGAGCAGCGCTTGCGTTTTGCTGCAAAGGCTAATTTAGCACAAGAGCGCCGTGAACAGCGCGAAGCGACTAATAAACGCTATGAGCAAAAACACACGAGCAACAAAACTTCGTCTGGTTTATTTTCGTGGTTACAGCAACTAGTTAACTGATTTAGCTAAAGTAGTGTTTTTACCACTGCCTAAACCACATAATGCACACAGTACTCCGGCAATAGCGCACAGCCATAATGGCGCAGCCCAACTTCCTGTAGTCGTGTGTAATGCACCAGCTAGCATAGGACCAATAGCCGCGAGTAAATAACCTACGCTTTGCGACATACCTGAAAGCGATGCTGCTTGTTGCGAATCATCGGTTCGTAAACTAATAAACGACAACCCCAATATAAAACATGCTCCAGAGCAAAAACCCAGCATTAAGGTCCACACAAAGGCATAGTTAGGCATGTAAAGCAGCCCCAATGCACTAAATGCACTGAGCATAGCTAAAATAAAGCTAAGCGCGCTTTGATCTTTTAATTTTGCCAATAGGGGGATTAATATTAAACCCGGTAATGCAGTCGCAATTTGAAAAGCTCCATGATAAGCACCCGCTTGCGTAGCACTTTGGCCTGCTTCGGTTAATATGCTGGGCAACCACGTAATAATTATATAATTTAAAAAAGAGTTTAAACCCAGTAACAAGGTAATTTGCCATGCTAGTAAATAGCGCCATACACTTTTTGACGTGTCAGTGTGTTGAGCAATACTCGCGGGTTTTGTGTGCTTACTTAATTGCGAGATCCATACAATAATACTCGCCAGAGTAATAAGAGCTGATGAGCCCAGCGCAAGTTGCCATCCTAATCCGTTTAACTGACTAAGCGGAAATACCAAAGTGGAAAACCCACCCGATACCACGCCCATAGTAAGCACGTAGGCTGAGGTCATTAACGCAACCTTTGCAGGAAAGTCGCGCTTAATTAAACTTGGTAATAATACGTTTGCGATGGCAATACCTACACCAATAATAGCGGTGCCTACAAAAAGCATGGCTGAGGTATTTATTACCCGCGCTGCAACCCCCGCAAGTATAAATAACAAAGCCACAAACAAGGTGCGCTCTAGCCCCTGCTTTTTAGCAAGAGTTGCGGCCATTGGCGATACAACCGCAAAGGCAATGAGTGGCAATGTTGTTAAAAACCCAGCTTGCGATGCGCTAAGCCCAAAGTGATTAATAATTTGTTCAAGCACAGGTGCAATACCTGTAAATGTGGCGCGTAAATTTGCGGCAATAAGTAATATGCCAAGCACAAGTAATATGCCAGCAAAGCGTGATTTAGGTGTGTTATTTAACAAAAGGGAAGACCATTAAAGCTAATACTTAATGGGCGCTAGTATAAAGGCTTAGCAAAAACTATAATTTAGAGATAATGACATTAAATAACTAAAAACAGACAAAACTATGTTTGATGCAATTGGCTGGGACGACATTAAAAATTTTGAAACTATGGCGCAGCCCATAATAGCCAAAATAGAGCACGCGCATGCAAGTCACGAAATACCACTACATACCCATCCTAAAGGGCAGTTAATTTTAGCGCTGCATGGTTATGTAACATGTGAAGTGTCGGCAAAAATGTGGATGGTGCCTACGCACAGTGCAATTTGGATCCCTGCAAAAAAGATTCACAGTAATAGGGCGTCTGATAACGCAAAGCTTTGTCATTTATTTATTGATAGTAGTAAAAACGGTATGCCGCTAAATACCTGTACGTTAGCTATTACGCCGTTAGTTAAAGAGCTAATGTGCGAGTTGTCTGCGCATAATCAGCACTATACTTTAAATAGTAAAACAGCGCGTTTAGCGCAGGTGTTATTTGATCAACTTATTGAAATGCCCGTACAGCCACTGGATTTTGTATTATCTAAAAATGAGGTAATTCAAACTATGAGCGATCAGCTTATAAACAAGCCAAACAATCGAAAAACACTACCACAATGGGCTAAGCAGTTTGCATTAACTGAGCGCACATTAGCGCGGTTAATTAAAAAAGAAACCGGTATGACATTTGGAAAGTGGCGTACGCAATTACATATAATTACAGCCCTAAAAGCGCTTTCTGATAAGCAAAGTGTGCAGCAGGTGTCGGAGTTACTAGGGTATGAGTCGGTGAGTGCATTTATTACTATGTTTAAAAAAGTGATGAAAAAGTCGCCCATGAAATACATGAGCGACTTAAATCAATTAAATTAGCTTAGCCTTTAAATCAGTTTAGCTCTTAAATAAGCATTACCACGTATAAGTTGCCGAAAGCATCGCGTTACGAGGTCTACCCGGGAAGTATCTGTCGCCGGTAAAACTGGTGTAATCGGCGCGCTCTGCATAAGCCTTATTAGTTAAATTAATAATGCGGGCAAGCACTTCAAGGTTATTAGTAACTTGCCACTGAGCGCGCAGGCTTAAAACATCATGCCCTTGGTATTTATTTAAGTTTTCTGGGTCGGTGTAGTAGTTACCAACGCGATGCCACTGCAAAGCAAATTGCGCGTTGTTTAATGCCTGCCATGTTAAATCGAGATTAGCAATATTACGCGGCGCGGTATCTATGTCGTTGCCGTTTATATTTAAACCGTTAAGTATTTGGTTGTTAGTATAAGTATGCTTTGCGTGAGTGCCTGCAAAGTTAAGCGCAAGCGACTGCGTTAGCTGGTAGTCAAGTTCAAGCTCAATACCACGATGGCGAGAGCTGCCATTATTTACCGTAAAAAAGTCACTATCGCGGTAAATCGTATTGTGTTTACTCATAGCGTAAACCGACACGCCATAACGTAGTTTTTCGTAAATCCTTTTAATACCCAGCTCTGCGTTATTGGCTATTTCGGCGCTTAAATTTGCAGTGGTTTGCTCGCGTTGTAATTGGTAGAGCTCAGCCGCTTGTGGCGCTCTGTAACCGCGAGAAAAGTTTGCATAAAGCGTGTTATTTGTATTGTACTGATAACTAACCCCAAGCTTTGGCGATAGATTACTAAAACTATTTTTTCCACTTTCAGGGCGGCTGTATCGGCAGCCACCAAAGCCGCATTCTGTTCCATCGTCTTTTGTTCTGCCTGCTAGCATATTATTGGTGTAGTCGTACTGCATATGCTCGTAGCGCACACCTGCGGTAAGTAACCACTTATTTAATTGCCAATCAATAGATGCAAAAGGGGCATAAAGCGTGGCGTTTACATCGTAATCGTAATGCTTACCTTGTGGCACTGTAGCAACTAAAAATGCAGAACCTTGAGTGGGCTCATTTTGGCTTTGAGTAAAGTCGGCTTGCGTGTATTCGCCATCAAGCCCTAGGTTTACTTTTACATTACGTTGTAAATTATGTTGATAAAGCGATTGCACACCAAAGCCGGTTTGACTGTTTTTTTCAAGCGGTGTGCCGGGTAAAAAGTGCTTAAAAAAGTCCATGCTTTGGTCGCGAAAATATAACGTAGTAGAGAGCACATCATCGTTATTTAATTGCCATGTTGCATTGCTCCATGCTCTAAATGCGCGTGCTTTTCTAAATGCGTCTGGGTCAAAGTTTTTTTGCGCGAGGTCTTCGTTTTTATAACTTTCAAAGCCTGTAATAAATCCAGCTGTTTGCTGATCGAGGTTTGTGTAAGTAAGCCCTGAAGTTAGTAGTAAATTATCATTTGAATAGCGGTGGCGAATATTTACTTTTTGTTGCTCTACGCTTTCATCATCACGGTAACCGCTGTCGTCGGTAATGCTTGCGTTAATGCCTATACCACTGTTGCCGTAATCTTGCCCTGCGCGTAATTTATAACGAGCATAACCGTATGAACCGTAATCAATGCCAACTAAGCCGCCGCCTTGTGTGGTGTCGGGCGTTATTACATTAATAACACCGTGCACAGCGTTTGAGCCATAAAGTGCAGAGCCAGGGCCTTTTAGCACTTCAATGCGCTGCGCCATTTCGCTGTGCGCCTCAAATAGCTCGTTTATATTACAAAACCCAGCGGCTCTCAGTGGTATGCCATCTTCTAGAGTCAATATGCCACCACAAGCGCCTGCGCCCGAAAGCACTTGTGAGCGAAGCGCGGGTAAATACTCCTGGCCATTTCCGCGTTGAATATTAGCACCTGCTACACGTTGTAGAGCTTCTTCAATATGGGTAGGCGCTATACTATTTAGCTGCGCTTGCGTTAGTGTGCTTATTGATAAAGGAAGTGGGGTAGATAGCGCTTCAATACGTGATGTCGTAGTTGTTATGGTTTCTATTGCATCGTTGTTTTGATTATCGGCAAACGCAGTGTGGCTAAAGGGTAATAGCAGCGGCAAAAAATAAGGTTTCATACATTCCTTGAAAGTAATCTATATTGCATTACCTCTATAATATGAGGTTTTAATGTGCTTTTAAACTCGTTGCGTTAAAGCGTACGTAACCTATAAACCCGATACGTAATTGATAAAACAAAACAAGCCACAGCAGGAAACACCAAAGTAAGCACTTGGTAGTGTTCAAATAAAATAAAGCCGATTACACCACCTAATAAAAAGCCCGCAATAATAAGTAAAAACATAACGCCTTTACGCGTATCAAATTGCTCACCTTTAAGTGCTTTTCCTATCATTAAACCAAGGTCAGTAAAAATACCCGTTAAGTGTGTGGTACGAACTACTGCGCCACTGTAATTAGTCGCTAACGCGTTTTGTAATCCACAAGCAGCAGATGCGAGCGTAATGCCATAAACATAAGATTGATTAAGTAGGTAGGCACTTGCTAACAGTAAAGCGCCTTCAATAAATAAGAGCGTGTCGTAATGCCGGCCAAGTTTTAATGAACGCCCTGCAAGTAAAAAACCAGAAAGCGCAGAGCCCAGCATAAAGCTTATTAGTATGCTCAATAACAGTAAAGCGGCTGAAGTACTGCTCATTAGTTTAATACCCAACAAAGTGACAGAGCCTGATAAGTGCGAAATAGCCTGATGTTCAAATCCTAATAAGCCAACAGCGTTAACTATGCCCGCTATAAATGCCAGTGTAAACGCGCCATATTCAACCCACTTTGGTAGTTTTGTAAACATTGGTTATCTCTTAATATGTGCAGAGTTAATTATTGAGCTTGTGCTTTAAAACGCTTTATTTGTTCATCAACTAATTTTGTATCAATTACGCCACGCTTAAAAGCAATATAAGTAGGAAATGTAAACTCATTTAATTGCCGAGCATAAATGTTTTTATATTCTTTTGAGTACCACAAACCCGCTTGATAGTTAGTTATTGCATATTCAACGCGTTTTTTTTCAAGTAGCTCAAAAGTGTCTTTAGTTGAAAGTGAACGAAGCAGATTATTCTCATCAAGGCTGTACTTTTTAGCGATAATTTCGGGAAGAATAACACCGCGTAGCATAGCTATAGCGGCTTTTGATAAATCATCAGTAAGCAAATTATCTTCATTTAAAGTAAATAAACCATACTTAGTCGTATGCAAAGGCTCGCTAGTAAAATCTAAATATTCTGTACGCTCTTTATAGTTAGCCAATGAGAAATAGCAGTCGTAATAGCCCAGCTTCATCTCTTTTTTAACACGCGCCCAAGGTAAATGAACAACGTCAATCTTGAGGTTTAAGTTTTTTTCAATAAACTTAATGTAATCAATATCTAAACCTGTAAATGTATCGGCTTTTTCATCGTAAATAGTAAAAGGCGGGTAGTGGGTTGTTACGCAGCGCAGGGTTTTACTTGGCGCTGCAAGTAATAACGAAGGTAAAGTTAAAGCTAAAAACAGGAATATTGCGCGCATAAATATAAATTCGATATCTTTTAAAGTACATAAATTGAACGCCAATTATACAGTTACTGAGCTTAATTGCATTGATCTAAGTATTTTTACCTAGCGTATAAGTTAAATTTTGTGAGAAACATCATGTTTAACCCAGAGCAACAGTCACGCATTATTGAAATGGCGTGGGAAGATAGAACCCCTTATGAGGCAATAGAGCAGCTATACGGATTAAAATACCCGCAGCTGGTGGTATTTATGCGCGAACATATTTCAAAAGGCAGTTTTAAAGTGTGGCGTAAACGCCATGCAGGGCGTAAAACAAAACACTTAAAATTACGCGATCCCGCTATTATGCGCAGCCATTGTAAAACTCAATATAAACAACGTTAAACGAGGGGTGGGTGTTTCATACGATGTTCATCCATGTTTGTTAATCTTTAGCTATTAACTACGCTAGAGATTATTTATGAGAGCAGTAATATACACAGCACTAATAGCATTGGGTTTATGTTCAATAAGCGCAGACGCAAAACCGCATAAAGATAAACATGGTCATAAACACGGCCATAAAAAGCATCATTCGCATAAACATAACGACAATGACTACCTTTCTAAAAAAGAGGCAAAGCAGTTAATTCGCGCAGGTTGGACGCCACCAGGGCTAAGTAAAAGCTACCACCGAGGCGACTTTTTAGAGCGCGATTTATATAAACGAGGTAGAGTTATTGAACGCTCTAGAGATAATGGTACAGTAAGCATTGAGATAGACCGTACAGTTATTCACATGGTGCACGACACCCGAGAAATACTTTCAATTTTAAGTCGCTAAATTAACTTTATAAGGATATTAAAATGCTCATTGCGCTGGCTATAATTATTGGCTTTTTTTTACTGGTTACCCTATTACCTATGTCGTACAGCCAGCATTACTTAGTGCGTAGCTGCGACTTTGTGCGCTTACAGGTATTTTATATTGCCAGTTTTGTAGCTGTTACTTCGCTGTTTTTATTATGGCAAAGTAGCGCAATAGGTTACGTGTTTATAGCCTTAACCTCATTACTTATAATGATTTTACAAGGTAAGTGGATTTACCCGTATACGTGGCTTGCTAAAAAAGAGGTGCAAAGTGCACCTAAGCATATTGATCATAGCATACGAATTATGTCGGCAAATGTACTTATGTCGAATCATAAAAGTGAGCAGTTAATTAGCTTGGTTAACGAGCACCAACCCGACTTACTTATCACGCTTGAAAGCGACAGCTGGTGGGAAAATAAATTATCAGTTATTAAAAAACACTATCCGTATTTTATAGAATGCCCTAAAGACAACCGCTACGGCATGCACTTATACAGTAAATTTAAAATACTCGATGCCCAAATATGTGAGTTAATAGAGGACGATATTCCTTCTATTCATATACTGTTTGAAAACGACGAGGGCCTTAAAATGCAAGGGCATTTTATTCACCCCGCACCGCCAAGCCCAACGGAGGAAGACTCATCGCGCCCACGCGACTCAGAGCTAATAATGGTGGCTAAAGCACTTAAAAACCCAACTCGCCCTACCATAGTTGCCGGTGATTTAAACGACGTAGCATGGTCGCGCAGCACGCGTTTGTTTATGCAAATAAGTGGCTTTTTAGACCCTCGAAAAGGCCGTGGTTTTTATAACACATTTCATGCAAGTTACTTCTTTATGCGCTGGCCGCTTGATCACTTATTTCACAGCGAAGGCTTTAAAGTAAAGCGTATTAAGCGTCTTGCTAAATATGGCTCTGATCACTTTGCACTACTTACTGAGCTTTCTTATGAGAATGCCAATCAGGAGTCACTAGAAGATAAACCCGAAGATCTAAAGCATGAAGAAATCCAAGAGCTAGCTATGAGCAAGGCAGATAAGCGAAAAGTGCCAAAATTTGACGAGTAAACATCAGATGTAGCGGTATTTATATAAAGTACTAAATTACTAATAGTTGAGGCCGACTTGTGTTGAATTGCGGAGTGCTGAATTATTACTGTGCTCTTTGGTTTAGACTTTATTTTTAAAATACATATTTGCTTTATTAGAAGTAGACAATGCTAAAACTCTCGAAATAAAGACTGGCAGTTAACTCTCCTTGTTTGTATTTTAAGTTATTTACAATAAGCGTTAACTTTTTAAAACTTTAGGTTTTTAATTATATGTTTGAGTATTTCAGGCTTACTTTGCTGGTTTTAGGCGCTATACCTTTGGTTGTATACCCATTTGCGATTATCCCTAGCCTTATGGGTTTAGGAAGTAAGCCTCATATTGATATTCCTTTGTTTAATAGAATCATGAATAAATTCTTTTTATGGGGCGTTTTAATATATCCCTTTGTATTTTTTGGATGCGATTGGTTTAGCGATAATTTTAAAGAATATGACCTTATATTGGCTTCTTTGCCCATGTTTTTTTTACTATTACTCTGGGGCAGTTTTCACTTTATGGATGCTCCAGCAAAGTACGAAACGTGAAAAAAGACATCAAATTTATTAAAACTAAAAATATAATTTCAGATATTTATACACCGAGCGTTCGATAACTATTTCTAATAGTAGGGCTTTGAAAAAAACGCTTTGAGTGCCTAGCTAAATATAGCACTGATCATTTTCCATTCGTCATTAAATTATCTGGTGAAAACTCCAAGTAGCAATCATTAGAAATTAAATAACCATGAGCAAGAGTTAATACTAGGACTCGCTATGAGTAAAGCGATAAGCGAAGGATGCTAATTGATTAGCTAGTTGTTCAGGCCGTAGTAAATTATTTAGCAAGGATATTAGAAAACGACTGAGCACTTGTTGGGTATGAGAGTTTACGATTAAATATAAAACTAGACCACGGTATTTATTTCACATTAAAGGCTGTTTTTTAGTTTTTAACTCCTCATATTTATATTAAAAGCACGATATAAAATCGCACCTACGAATATATCCAAAACTCGGTACTATCTCTTACTAAAAACTAAGTACTCTCTCCTGAAAATTACTTTCTAAAAGTCATAAAAAAGCCTAAAAGCGGTTACCCACTTTTAGGCTTAATAATTTTTTGATTTTAAAAGGTGTATTAAAAATATTTATTCAATACGCAACTTAACTGCTTTAGCTAAATTAGCTGGCGATCATGATGCTTTTAACATTCACAAATTCACGCATACCAAAGCCGCCGTGCTCTCGGCCATAGCCACTGCCTTTAACACCACCAAACGGTAAGTTAGGCTGTGCTAAACCGTAACCGTTAATGTTGATCATGCCGGTGTCAAAGTGCTTTTTAGCAAGCTCAATAGCTTTTTTCTCATCTTTAGAGAAAATACCACCGCCTAAACCGTAGCGAGAGTCGTTGGCGATGCGCATTGCATCGTCGTTGTCTTTCGCTTTTATTAGCGAAGCTACTGGGCCAAATAACTCATCATCGTAAGCTGGCATGCCAGGCGATAAGTTATCTAATAGCGTTGGAGGGTAGTAGTAACCTGTTTGCGATGGAATTTCGCCACCCGTTACTATGTTTGCACCGGCTTTAACCGATTGCATAACTTGGTCATGAATGCCGTCACGCAAGTCTTCACGTGCCATTGGACCTAAGTCTGTATCATCTGCCATTGGGTCGCCCATTTTCATGGCTTCAAATTGCTCTTTTATTTGCGCTTTAAAGTCATCATAAAGAGACTCAACCACTACATAACGTTTAGCTGAAACACAGGTTTCGCCGTTGTTAATCATACGGCCTGTTACACAGGTTTTAACTGCTAACTCTAAGTCTGCGTCATCAAGTACTAAGTAGGCATCGTTACTACCAAGCTCAAGTACCGTCTTTTTAGCATGCTTGCCAGCTTCTTCAGCTACTTTTTTACCTGTAGCATCACTACCTGTAAAGGTTACGCCGCTAATTGCTTTGTGTGCGATTAATGAACTTGCTGTTTTACCATCGATAAGTAAGTTGCTAAAGCAATGTTCAGGGAAGCCTGCTTGTTTAAATAAGGTGTCGATTTTTTCAGCCATGCCAAATACGTTACCCGCGTGTTTAAGTACGGTTGTGTTACCCGCCATAATATTGGCTGCACTGTAACGAATTACCTGATAAAGCGGGAAGTTCCAAGGCTGAATACCTAATAATACGCCCGTTGGTTGGTAGCTAATAATAGCGCGGCCACCTTCCATATCACGTTCTTCGTCGGCAAGTACTTGTGGGCCGTTTTCGGCGGTGTAACGACAAATAGCTGCACACAGCTCAACCTCTTGAAAGCCTTGCTCGTAAACTTTGCCCATTTCTTCGGTCATAAGTTTTGCAATAGCTTCTTTTTGCTCTTCGAAAAGTGAGGCTAACTTATTAAGATATCTCGCACGTTCAGTGAACGACGTTAAGCGCCATTTTAAATATGTTTCGTGAGATTTTTCGATTACCTGCTCAGCTTCCTTTTGAGAAAGTAGTGTGTAGGTATTAATGGTTTGCTCAGTTGCCGGATTAATCGTTTTAACTGTGTTACTCATTTCTATCTCCTTACAAATTAATTATCTATAAGGGTGCAAAACAAAAGCCAGATTAGTAGTTATCAATAAATTATTTATAACTATATGTAATATTTGAGTTTTTATTTTAACTTTTATAAAAGTATAATTTTTATTTAAAATGCTTTCTGATATGTTCTGTAAATAATGCAATTAGCAGAAAAAGTTACATAGGGATTAAAATGATACGTTTCTTCTAATCTTCACTTACTACTTATAGATTACTGATGGTTACTGCGCACGTATAAAGCTTAGTGCAGCGCTGATAATATAAGGTTGTTTACTCAATATGCTAATACGAGTGCAGCTAAAATTCGCAAATGATTAAAATGGCAAATAAATGAGTCAAACATATGTATTTGAACTGGGCGATAGTTATGCCGAGCTTACACACGTTTTAAAACAAAAGCTGGCGGGGCAATACTCAGTTAAGCAATTTTCCCGAGATACAGTGCTATTACAACAAGGCGAAACGCAGCGTTATGGTTATTTAATTATTGACGGTGTACTTGGCGCTTTGCACTCTACAATTGATGGAGGGCAAAGGTGTAAGGAGTTTTATTTTAAAGATGAATTTGCGCTATTGTTTGCTAATTGGCTTACAAACACAGAGGCTTTTTATCAGTTAAAGGTTATAAAGGCTGCCACAGTTATCATTGTCCCATTACATATATTTGATAACAGTGAATGGGTCGACATTAAAAACCAGCTTGTTGCTCAGCAGCTTATATTTAAAGAGGCAAAGGAGGCTTTTTTACTACTTAATAGTCCTGAGCAGCGTTATCGTTATTTATTACTAAAAAAGCCGCACTGGCTTGCACAGCTAAGCTTAACCGAAGTGGCTATGTATATTGGTATATCGGCTATTTCGTTATCACGAATTCGTAAACGACTTAACTTAAGTTAAGGGTAAAAATAGTAAAGCTGGTTAGACTGCTGCTTTTTCAGGAGTCACTATGTTTTTATTTGCTCAGTGCTTGGTAGCCATCGCTACTTTATTAGATTTAGCTTCTTTTCAGTTTAAGTCTCGTTCGCTTATTTTAATGTGTTTATTTAGTTCTGTTTTACTTACGTCAGTTCATTTTTTTATGCTTGGCCATGCTAGTGCGGGCAGCTTAATGCTAATTGCTGCAATACGTTATTTATATTGTGTATTTGCTCGAAAAACATGGGTAATGTTGGCGTTTATGTTACTTAGTTGCTTAGCCGTTTATATTACTTGGTATAGCTGGCTAAGTGGTTTGGCACTTGCTGCAACACTTATTCAGACTTTTGCCTCATTTCAAAAAAATGATCTGTATTTACGCTTAATTATGGTGGTGGGTACATCGCTTTGGATAAGTCATAATATATTAGTAGGCTCGCCGGTTGCGGTATTAATGGAAAGCCTATTTATGGCCAGTAATTTAGTAGGGCTATATCGGTTTTATACCCCTAAAAAATTAGCTTAGGGGTCGGTATATTTCGTTTTCTAAACAGGTAAGTAGACGTTAAAAAAGCTGTTCAGCAATCTTTTTAAGTAAGTAGGTTTCTCGCAAAATAGAAAGCCCTTGTTTTTCGCTGTTGGCAAGCGTGCGCTCGTTATGTGCAATTGCATCATTAATATTGACCCATTTAGCAGTCATGCCATTTTGTTGCTCGTAATGTTCAAGCTGGGCTTTACCAAGTTCGTCGGCAATATTACATACGTAGCAATACGATTTTATATGGATAATGTCAAAATCGTCTTTATACCAAGGGCGATACTCTTCGTAGAGTCCAAAGGCTTTTACTACACTTATTTGCTGTGCACCGGTTTCCTCATTTAGTTCGCGTATTAAGCCTTGCTCAATGCTTTCGCCTTCATCCACGCCACCACCGGGCAAGCTATAATCTTCATAGCGGTTTGTGTACATTAAAAGTATTTTACTATTTTTAATTACAATGGCACGCCCTGTTATGCGAGTAAATTGAGTGCCTTGGTCGATATTAATACCTGAATGAATCAGGGTTTTTAATTGCTGCATTTCATCTCCTTTGTGGGATGTTCATATTATCAGTTACTATCATTGTGTGAATAGGAACGATTTAAATTATTTTTTATGATCGATTTTTTTAAGCATACGTAAATATTGAGTTGGTAACATAAGTAGCATCAAATCACTTAATTATTTAAGCTATAAGGTTTTAAGTACGCCTTTAAATTAGTATTTATGATGCGTAGAATAAGAAAAAAGCATAGGGATTTATCATGTTAAACATACTTTTAGTAGATGATGACGTCGAGTTTAGTGACGTTGTATGCCACATAGTCGAATTCCTCGGCCACAATATAAGCACCGCCACCAGTTTAAAAGAAGCACATCAATGGTTTGAAAATAATACCTTTGACCATGTGCTGTTAGATTTTATGTTGCCAGATGGCAGCGGCCTGCATTTACTCGATCATTTAAAAATGATTGGGCAATCTCCAAAAATTACACTTATTTCGGGCCACCCTTCAGTGAAGGGTATTTTAGCTGAAATGTGTGAGCCAAATGTTGGGCATTTATTAAAGCCATTACAACGCGAAGATTTAGAACTGGTTTTAAATGGCCCTAAAAAAGCAGTTAAAAAAGCAAAGTCGAGTGGTATAACGCGTCACTTTGGTGGCTTAATTGGCGAATCAGAGGTAATGCACAAGCTTTACAACATGATTGAACGCGTTGCTAAAACAAATGCTAACGTGATGCTCATGGGTGAAAGTGGTGCAGGTAAAGAAGTTGTAGCTCAAGCTATCCATAACGCCAGCCAGTGTGAAGGCCCGTTAGTGGCGAGTAACTGTGGTGCGCTTTCAAAAGAGTTAATTGGTAGTGAATTATTTGGCCATGAAAAAGGCGCTTTTACCGGTGCTATAGCTCGTAAAGAAGGGGTATTTGAGCAATCAAATAACGGTACTTTATTTTTAGATGAAGTAACCGAAATGCCAATTGATATGCAGCCAAATTTACTGCGAGTGCTTGAAACTAAAAAAGTAACGCGCGTCGGTGGTAACAGAGAAATACCAACAAATTGCCGTGTTATTTCAGCCACTAACCGCTCGCTTACCGATTTAGCGCAAAATAATATTATTCGTGAAGATATTTACTTTAGGCTAGCGGTTTTTCCTATTGATATACCGCCACTTCGCGATAGAAAAGAAGATATTCCTTTATTAGCTAAAGCGTTTTTAGATCAACTTAATGACGAAAATGGCACTGCCTTTAGTTGGACGCCAGCACAGCTTAAAGAGTTGCAAAGCTATGAATGGCCGGGTAACGTGCGCGAAATTCGCCATGCGATACACCGTGCATTTATTATGAGTGATCCGCAAACTAGCGATATTATTTTGCCTGATAATTTAGAATCGCCGTTTTCGCGTGTTAATAATCAAACTGCAGAAAAGCCAGTATCGGCAGGGCAAACAATTGAAGAAGTTGAAAAAGAACTTATTCATGCAACGCTTGATAAAGTGCAAGGTAATAAAACACTTGCTGCGCAAATGTTAGGTATTAGTACAAAAACACTTTATAACCGCCTTAATGCGTATGGCGGTATTGGCGAATATAAATAGATCTGAGGAAGGGTATGACATCAGACAATAAAACAGAGCAGCTTAATAAATTAGTACACGATGCAAGAGGGCCGCTAAATCGTATTTCGATGAATGCCGAGCTTATTAAATTGGTACTTGAAAACGATATGCCAAAAGAAAAAGCGTTAGATGCACTTGATAAAATTATCAATAATTGCCAACAGTGCAGCGAAAGTTTACAAAAAATATCAGACTCTCAATAAATACAGTGTTGTTTAAACACTAACTCGGGAAGCTAATGAACAAGCAAAAACATCAAAGCAAAGCGAATATTACTTGGGCAGCTTTTATAGTTGTTGTGTTGAGTATTATTGTAGGTAACGCATTTTTAGCATTGAACACTATTCAAGGTTTAACACAAACCCAAAAGAGTTTAGACAACACAAGTATGCTGACAACGGCAATTGAGCAATTGCATTTATCTATAGTGCAGGCTGAGTCGGGTCAACGTGGTTATTTATTAACTGAAGAGGCTGATTATTTAACGCCTTACTATGATGCGATTGGGCAAATACAGGCACAAACGGATCATGTTAAATCGCTCCACTCTGAAATTGATGGCCAAGCAGATCGTATTGCTCAGTTACTAGTGCTTGTAGATAGTAAAATTAACGAGCTTAAAAAAACCGTTAACCTTGCACTTGATGATAGAGAAAGACGTGCATTGTATGTGCTAAATACACATAAAGGACGAGATCTTTATAGGCAAATCCGTGAACACGTAAATGAAATACAAGACCGCGAATTACTTTTCAAAGTGAGTCATTTTTCTAAGTTAGCAAAGATAAAAAATGAGGCTAAAATTACGTTTGCTATAACGGCAATAACAAGTGCACTACTTATTATTGGTATGTTTATTATGACGCGCCTTAATTTAAGAAATTCAGCACAGTATCGTTTTGAGCTTGAAAAACAAAACGAAACACTAGCAACGAAAGTGTCTGAACGTACGCAAGAGTTAACGTTGTATTCTGACGAGTTGAGCCGAAGTAACCGAGAGCTTGAAGAGTTTGCTTTTGTGGCGAGCCATGATTTACAAGAACCACTTAGAAAAATTCAAGCCTTTAGTGACCGCTTAGAAACAATGTTTAAAGATGAACTTGGTGAAAAAGGGATTGATTACATTGGCCGTATGAAAAATGCAGCTCAACGTATGTCTAACTTAATAAACGACCTATTAGAGTTTTCGCGTATAGCAACGCGTGGTAAAGACTTTGACGATACAAATTTAAACGAAGTGGTAACCGATATATTAAGTGATTTAGAAATTGCGATAGATGAGTCTAATACACAAGTAGATGTAGAAGACTTACCGGTTATTCAGGCTGATAAAAGCCAAATGCAGCAATTGTTTTTAAATTTGTTGTCGAATGCGGTGAAATTTAGACGCCCAGATGTAAGTCCACATATTAAAATTAGTTACCAGCATGAAAATATATTTAGTGCTGATCATAATACCGAATTAAGTTTTCAAGTTATTACAATAGAAGACAATGGCATTGGTTTTTCACAAGACTACGCCGATAAAATATTTGTACCGTTTCAGCGTTTACATGGCCGCTCAGAGTATAAAGGCACGGGTATTGGCCTTTCTGTATGTAGGCGTATTGTGGAGCGTCATGGCGGAACAATTACAGCCCAAAGTAAAGACGGTGAAGGTGCAACTTTCACCATAAAACTACCTGTGGAAGCTGCGCTTTTCACATTGCAAGGAGAGGCTTAAATGCCCTATACAAAAGTAAAACCGATTACTATTTTAATGGCAGATGATGATGAAGATGATCGTTTATTAACACAAGATGCCCTTGCCGAAAGCCGTGTACTTAACGAACTTCACTTTGTTGAAGATGGTGTTGAGTTACTTGAATACTTAGAGCGTAAAGGTAAGTTTGAAGACAAGACAACATCGCCTCGCCCAGGGCTTATATTGCTTGATTTAAATATGCCTAGAATGGATGGCCGTGAAGCGCTTGAAGCAATTAAAGCAAACCCTAACTTAAAGGGTATTCCGGTTGTAATTTTAACTACGTCTAAGCAAGAAGAAGACATGGTTAAAGGGTATAACCTAGGCGCTGCATCTTACATTACAAAACCTGTAACGTTTGATGGCCTAGTTGATTTAATGAAAACACTTGGAAAATACTGGGTAGAATTTGTAGAGCTACCGACAACATTTAACGATTAAAGGAGATTGTATGTTAGATAAAGTGACTCAGTTGCTGCTTGTAGAAGATGATGAAGATGATTACATACTCACCTGCGACTATCTGGACCAATTGGATTCACACACGTTTAACATTCAATGGATAAGCTCCCCAGAGCAGGCAATTGAAACGCTTAGCAAAAATGAGCATGACATTTGCCTGCTTGATTACCGCTTGGGTGCATCTAATGGTTTAGATGTATTAAAAGAGGCCATTGCGAATGGTTTTAGCGGCCCTATTATTATGCTTACCGGGCAGTCAAACGACGAACTAGATTCGGCGGCACTTGATGCTGGCGCGGTAGATTATTTAATAAAAACAGAAATGAGCTCTAGCCGCTTTGCGCGTGCTATTCGCTATGCTTTGGCGCGTAAAGATGTTGAAGGTGAGCGAGTAGAGCGTTTAAAAGCCGAAGCAGAAAACCGTTCTAAAGACCGATTTTTAGCGCATTTAAGCCACGAATTACGAACTCCTCTATCGTCTATTTTAGGTTATACCGAGCTATTAATGCAGAGCGACTTTAGTCAGCAAGCAGAAAATGAGTTAGGTGTAATTTATCGAAACGGTAAACACTTATTGAGCCTATTAAACGATGTGCTCGACTTGTCTAAAATAGCAGCCGATAAGTTAGAGCTAACCTTAAGTGAAGTTAACCTTGATAGCATGCTTGCCGATGTATACACGTTAATGCGCGTATCGGTGCTTGATAAGGGGCTTACGCTGCGCTTTGAATCTCATCAGCCATTACCTTTAGTTGCACGACTTGATGCAACAAGAGTTCGCCAAATTTTAATAAATTTAATAAATAATGCGGTTAAGTTTACCGATAAAGGCGAAATTGTTGTTAATGCGTGGACGCAATGGGTTAATGACACTGAAATGCTATTTTTTAGTATTAAAGATTCAGGAATGGGTATAGCCCCTGAAAAACAAGAACTGATATTTAAACCGTTTGAGCAAATAGCTGATGTAGAATCGCGCTCTGTAGGTGGTGCAGGTCTTGGCTTAGCAATATGTGCTGAGCTGTTAGCGCGTATGCGCGGTGATATTAGTTTGCACTCTGAAGTTGGTAAAGGCTCTACGTTTACTATTTCGGTTTACCCCGGTGATATTAGTGAAGAAGAGCGCCAAGTACTTAACTTTAGCAGTGCTCCGCAACTACAAAGTAAACTGGCTCCTTGTAAAGTGCATGGGCGAGTATTAGTAGTTGATGATTTACGTGATTTACGCATGCTAGTTGGTCATATGATCAGTACCTGCGGTGCACGAGTTGATTATGCCGAACATGGCCAACAAGCGCTTGAAAAAGTGCGTATTGCAGATGCGTATAAAGCGCCTTACGACATTATTTTTATTGATATTCATATGCCTGTAATGGGCGGCAAGGAAGCTACCATAGAGCTTAGAAAAATGGGTTACAAAGGCCCAATAATCGCGCTCACTGCCGCTACTATGAAAGGCATACATGAGGAGCTTGCTGCACTAGGCTTTAACGATGTAATACCAAAACCTGTTGATAGCGCGGCTTTATATCAATGTTTGCAAGATTATTTGGTAGCGCCAGAGCATGCACCACAAGCTAAAGATATAAATTGTAGTAAGGGCTTAACCGAGAAAAAGCAGCGCTTTTTACTTGTTGAAGACGATCACGATGCAGCGCAAATTACGCAGCTACTTTTAGAAAGTCTAGGCGTTGAAACCGTCATTGCGTCTAGCTGCGCACAATGTTTGCAAATACTTAATCACGACCAGCAATTTAATAAGGTATTGTTAGACATGCATTTACCCGATGGGCGTGGCATTGATTTAGGCCAGCAAGTTAATGAGCGATATCCAGAGCTACGTTTAGTAATTGTAAGTGGGGCAGAGCCAGATCCTAAAGAAATAAAAGATTTAAATATTGATCGAGTTTTACTTAAACCTATTAATTTGAGCTTGCTTGAAACGCTTATTAGTTAGGGCCTGTTTATCTTTCGAGGTTAAATTTGCAGCAGTCTGTTTGGTATTTAGGCAAGGCAGAGCCTATACAGTGTGGTCTATTCCCCATAAATAGGCGATAACGTAGCATTAATGCCAAACAGGCGCTGCCAAAGGGTTCTTCCTAGGGGCTATTTACTCTTTGTTGCCTACATGGATTTAGGTAAGGGGCGTGAGCAGGACGCGGAAGCTTTGCTCGGTTTTTACTTATTCTTACATGGATGTAAGTCAGTAGAATAACGCAGGAGCAGTTATCGAGCCCACTAGGTTACAAACCTCGCGCCGCGATTAAATAGCCCCTAGATTGAACAAACTTTAATCCTGAAAGGTCAACAGGTCCAATAACTGAGACATTATTTATATGCATTCAATAAAGTTAGTATCTGAAGAATTAACACCATCAAAAGTAGTGTGTGTTGGCCGTAATTATACAGCACACATTGCAGAGCTAAATAACGAAACGCCAGATCAAATGGTTTTATTTAACAAACCAAATAGCGCAATTACTAACACGTTATTTGCAGCTCACAACGGCGATACGTTGCATTATGAAACCGAGCTATGTTTTGTAGTTAAAAATAAAAAATTTGTAGGTGTTGGACTCGGCCTTGATTTAACTAAGCGTACTGTGCAAAGTAAATTAAAAAATAAAGGGCTTCCATGGGAGCGCGCTAAAGCGTTCGACGGCTCTGTAATTTTAACTGATTTTGTAGCGCTAACTGATGCAATGAAGCACTTTACCTTTGAACTTAAAATTAATAATAAAGTAGTTCAGCAAGGCGATACTCATTTTATGCTGCATAATCCGGACTCAATTTTACAAGAAATTAGTGAATTTATGAGCTTAGAAGATGGTGATGTAGTAATGACCGGCACACCGTCGGGCGTAGGCGAGGTAACAGCTAAAAGTATTTTTGCTGTGGCACTTTATGCTAATGATCAGTGCTTGCTTGAGCATCAGTGGCAAGTAAGTAAAAATTAATAACTTGCTGTTGGTAGTGTTGATCAAAGTCGGCAAAGGTAGTTTTAAGCCAATTATGCTGACTTTGTTGATACTCAGGCGATTGTAGTACATTGTTTTTTAGTGCGCGGTTAATTTTTTTAAGCGCTTGCTGTGCAAAATTATTAGGTGCGTTAGCCGCACAACCTATTGCTCCTCGTATAAATTGAATGTCATTTTCTGCAATTGGTACACTCTCTATATTCGTATATTCCCCTTGTTTATTAAAGTAATCGGCCATAAACGGGTAATCAATTGAGTAGTCTAAAAAGCCATGACTCAAGCGTGCTATAACAGCCTGACTTTCATTTTCGCTACTCCAACTTAACGACGATTCTTTATCTTGTTTTGTGTTTTCAATAATTGTATTAATTTTAGTTGTAAATTTACGTGCAGCCGCTTGGCCGTATACGTATTGCGGGTCGGTTAATAAATTAATCAAATGAATAGGCGAGCCGTGCTTTTCTTCTAATTTGGGCTTTAGCTCTTTAGTCGTGATAATTGAAAATGGGGGATATACCGTTGTTGGATTTGAGTAGTTAAGTAGTTGGTTATTATGCTTTTTATAAATAACACACGGGAAGCATACGCTTTTTCCTTCACTTAAATATTTATTTATACGCTGCTGAGGGACAATTAAGCGGGTATGTTTTACATCTGTTATGGTTCTAATGAGTTGCTCGGTTAGGTTGTCGCAAATACCGCCTTGGGGTGCACTTTCGCTTTTAGCTATATGAAAAGGGGGCGTGTAACTTTGTAGCCAAATAATTTCTTCTAGAGGCTGTAATTTTTGTTCAACAGCATGCGCGTTAAATACAATTAATAAGCAAAATGCATAGTATCCGTTTTTCAGCATTGATAAGTGTTCGTTGAATTAAGAAAACTTAATAAAAGTATAGTGTTGGTTGTAGTAGGGTCAAATATTTTAGTTAAAAAGCAACCTCATTCAAGGCTGCTTTAACTCATACATGCTTAATAAGGCATCGGATGGTTTCTAAATATAGTGTTAATATCACTAAGAATTTCGTCGCTTAACGTGATGTTAAATGCATCAATATCTTCTTTTAATTGGGCTATGCTTGTTGCACCAATAATTGAAGAGGTTACGCCATCTACTTGGTTGCACCATGCGAGTGCTAGTTGTGCTGGAGTAATATTGTTTGCATGAGCCAGCTCAACATACTGCTTAGTGGCTTGCTCTGCATTGGGTGTATCTCTAAAAATACCGTTGCGCTGCATGAAGGTCCAACGAGATCCTTCTGGGCGCGCGCCGTTTAAGTATTTACCCGTTAATAAACCAGCCGCTAGAGGTGACCATGGTAAATACGCAATATCTTCATGAACACATTGTTCTATTAAATACGGCCAATCTTTAGCGTGCGCTAGGCTAAACTCATTTTGAATAGATACCATACGCGGTAAGTTATGCTCTTTGGCCAAACTTAAAAACTGGCTTATACCCCATGGCGTATCGTCAGATAAACCGCAGTGCTTAATTTTACCTGCTTTAACACATTCATTAAGGCCCTCTAGAATATCAAGCATACTAGCTTGCTGCTCTTGTGTATTTACGTCGGTAAATTTAAGAGTGCCGGGCCATTGTCTGCCAAAGTGCGGGGTAGAGCGGTTTGGCCAATGCAGCTGATATAAATCAATGTAGTCGGTTTTAAGGCGCTTAAGTGAATCGTCTACGGCTTCTATTACCGTTTGGCGCGTAATATTGCCACCATCACGTACCCACGATAATCCATTGCCTGCAATTTTTGTAGCAAGTACCACATCGCTGCGCTTTTGCTGATTACGCGATAGCCAATCGCCAATAATTTCCTCAGTTTTACCATAGGTCTCTGGAGAGGGCGGTACTGCATACATTTCGGCTGTATCAATAAAGTTTACGCCTTGCTCTAGCGCATAGGCTATTTGTTCATCAGCATCGCTTTGAGTATTTTGTTTACCCCAAGTCATACTGCCTAAACATACTCTTGAAACGTTAATACCACTGCTGCCAAGTGGGCTGTATTGCATGAGAATTCCTTATTGCTCGTCTTGAGAGTAGCTAACTAACGCCGATAAAAGAGGCTCTGCAATGAGGGCTTTTTGGCCTGTTTCAAAATCAAACATAACCACTTTTGAAGTGCCTGTGGTTGTTATAGCGTTTTGTGCGTGACTAAATACGGTGTAATTCATAACAAACCGGTCTGTTTTTATATCAGAAATAGTAACACCGACTGTAAGCGTATCTGGGAATGTAACTGGGCGTTTATAACGAATGTTATTTTCGCTTATTACCGGGCCCACGCCATTAGGGCTTATTGTATCGAACAGATTTATTTTATTTAAGAAGTCGATTCGGGCTATTTCAAAGTAACGTAAATACACTACATTATTTACGTGTTGTAGTGCATCCATATCAGCCCACGCTACGGTGATGTCGGTATGGATAGGGTGCTGATCTTTAAACGTTTGCATTATTTATTGGCCCTTAATTTTAAAGTGCTTAGATTATCAACATGGGGTTACGAGCTCAAGGTAATTAATGGCATGTTTTTTTATAAGATGATTGTACCTATTTAATTTTAGGTCTACAGTTAAATTACACAGACAAACACAAAAACACACAGAGGTAGAAATATGCAGAACATAATTAATTGGTCCTTAGCTTGTTTGGTTTTTATAGCCTCTTTTACCTGTTACGCAATGGGTAACGAATCAGGCGCTATTATTTTGATGTTAGCAGGGTTTTTTTTCGAGGTTATGTTTTGGTTGCGCGGTTATAAAGAGCAAGAAGGTAATAAGCGCTTTTTTTAATCGCTAACTAGGGCCTGTTGACCTTTCAGGATTAAAATTTGTTCAATCTAGGGGCTATTTAATCGCGGCGCGAGGTTTGTGACCTAGTGGGCTAAGTAAAAACCGAGCAACAAAGAGTAAATTGCCCCTAGGCAGAACCCTTCGGGCAGCGTATGTTTGGCATTTGTGCTACGTTATCGCCTATTTATGGGGAATAACCACACTACATAGGCTCTGCCTTGCCTAAATACCAAACATACTGCTGCAAATTTAACCTCGAAAGATAAACAGGCCCTAGGCTTGCTTATCACATTTGATTCTATAATAATGACTGTATAAATAACCAGTTGTTGTTGTGGTGATGAAGAAGTTTATTCACATAGACATGGATTGCTTTTAAACTCAGGGGTGTATTCTTACGGTTTTAAATGTAAGTTAAATTATCTCTGCTACTCTTAAGTTATAGAGAGTAACTTAGGGTTGTTTTTAAATGCAGAGGTTTCATGATAAGAAATATAATAAGCATTGGATCTACTTAGATGATAACAATACACCTTTAATTTTACCTTGTCTTTACGCTCGATATATAACTCAGCGAGGGGTATATATTGAGCTCAAAGTAAAAAAAGATAGAATTACTAATCAAATCATCCATTTTTTTGAGGAAGTAGAAACTTCTTTCGACGGGCAGTATGTTCGTTGTAATCAGCTTGGCCTTTTCTTAGATTGGGTTTGTATGCAATCTCTATCAGGCTCTCAAATGTCCTTAACTAACCATACTGCTTTGCCTAGTGATGTTATTAATGGATATATAAATAACTACCTTATTAAAACTCAAGGTAAGAGTGAAGCTGCTGTTTCTAAAGCTGTTTACTCCTTGAAAAGTTACTTCAATTGGTTAAGTTATTTCTTTGATAATAAATATAAAAATATTTTTGTGTTTTCATCTCACCGAACACTATCAAGAGCCAATAACAAACAATGCTTGCTTGTTAAATACCTTCTACCTGCAACTAGAGAGCTATTATACCGCAGAGCAGGGACACTACTCGAAGAAATTATACTGCGAACTGGCGGTGACTTAGGTTGTCGGACTAAAGAAAATCAAGGCTTTTTACTAAAAGATTTTACTGCAAACCAGAAAAAACACAGTGGTCTATTGAGCTTATTCTCTGAATTAGAAAAAAAAGCCGATAAACATGAATTTGAATACCATCTCTCTTCTCTATATACCAAATATGGACGTTCAAGGACTCTTTATATACCAAGGTTTTTACTAGAGAAAATGCAACGCTACTATTCTACTGAAAGACCAATTACCAACTCCAATAATCTATTTGTCTCTAACGCCAATAATTACTCAAAGGGATGCGTTTTATCCTCTGAATATGGTTCTAGGACATTTCATAAAGTTTTACTTAAAGTTATCAACAGTATAGATGAAAATCCCGAATTATATACAGGTTGCCAGATCCTCGAAAGAGGGGCTGTTTACCATCACTTGCGACACTCGTTTGGGACGGATGTATTTTACGAGCAGTGCAGGAATAGTGGCAAAAATTTTGAGTCAATCACCACTGAGTCTGCAACTTACATTGAGACAGCTAGGCGTATGGGCCATAAGGTAGATGGCTATAGTTCGAATCAAACAACCAAATTATATATACATTCTTGCGGTTATAAAGAGCGTTTACTAAAACTGGTTGTTAATGGAGAACAATAAGATGGAAGATTCAGAGAAAAAAGTTCGGAAACCAAAAAGCTCTGATTATTATGAGCAACTTCTTCAATCGGAGTTTAATCATAAAGAGTTTGTAGATGAATTTAAATACCCACTTGAGGCACGAGAAATTATAGTCCGTAAAACCTCAAAATTGATCAAACTAAAAATTAGAATGACCGACACCAACAACCCAGATAAAGAGGTTTTATATAAATTTATTGTTGCAGCATATAACTACGCTTATTTTGATAAATCAGCGGCACTTTCAGCCAAGCAATTCTTTTTAAGTATTGCTCCTCGTTTTGTGGAATGGTTAAACATCGCAGTGGTAACAAACCGTTTTGAGATCCTGAAAGAGTATGAAGAATATCAATTTGATAAAATGAGTAATCATGGTGGGGTAAGTGGGCTTATCTCACTGAAGACATTATTTTGTCATGCATTAGATAAATCAATTGAGCTACATGAAGCGCTAACTTCATCAGAGCTCAGCTACTTATACGAGCTTAGGAAAACAAAAGCTAGTCCTAACTTGAATAAAACACAAATATCTTTAGCAAGTTACTTTGGTTCAATCAGTTGGTTAAGACGTGATGATGTGGGAATAGGACATGAGTTGTATAATGTATTAGCTTCACCGAACCTAACTGTTAAATCATTAAGCTTAACTGCATCTACGGTTATTAATGTACTGGCTAAATATAAGCAGGAGTTACATAGCTTTTTCAAGTCAGAGGGAGTTGATTTTTCCTTATTTTTAATTCCTAAAAACCTCTCTCATACAAAAAAAAGAAAGTTTGTTGGGAGTACAATATATCGACTGCTTTCTGCTTACCATAGAATGAAAACCCCTAGCTGCGTGCTAAAAGGGGCTTTAGAAGTAGTATTATTATCAAATTCGAATAACTTCAAATCTTTCCAATTTTTACTATCAGCTTTAGCTTCTAAAACGCAATGTGATGACCTCTTTACTAGTCAATCGCAATTTAAGGGAGAGGTCAGTTCTGTATTTTGCGCAGGTACTTGTTCTCAGGTTATGCCAGGTAACTTATTTAGCTTTGAAGTGTTGCAACAAATTACTCTTGATAAATTCTCCCCCCCTGCAACCGTAATAGAAGAATTAATGTTTTCATGGTTGATGGCATCTCAATGTGTTCAACCTTTTGACATACCAAAGCTTACGGTAGGATCTTTTCGCCTGTTGAAGGTTGGAGGCAAAGTTAGAAATGTTGAATGTGAATACTTTAAAGGCCGGGCAAAGGTATTTCATACAACCCGCTCTCTTTCTGTTAGTACTCTTGAAGGTGAAGCACTAGTATCATATTTGTCTTTAAGAAAAGAAAGTGAGTATCTTGTTGAAAAAAGGGCCCTTGGAATTAGTAATGGGGTTAACTCACTAGTTGGTACTCTTTATTGCCTATTAACGACAAGAGTATTGTCAAGCTATTTGATTGAACACCATCGTAAGCTAGATAATATACCATTGTCTATGCCTAGAGCATTAATTTCATTGATTAAAAATACTGGTGGTTACGCTGGTATTGAGGGGGGCCCATATAATGGTCTTTTAGTTGAAGATGCATCAAAACCTGTGGCAACAACAAATTTAACTTGCCCAGTTACACTCTTTGGTTTCCAGGCTATAAAAAATAGCGCTGTACATGCTTTTAGTGACCCTTACACGCTTAATTACCTCATTAATAAAAACTCACACTCTAATCAAACTGAAAAGCGGCATTATTTGAATAGTGAGAATGAAAACTGGATTAATTCAGCAGGACGTATAACTAGAGAAGTCATGTTGGACTTAATTAATAATGTGTATGATCTAGATTTTGAAGATTTAAATACCAAGGGTAAGAAAGAAGCTGTTGAGCGGTTTAATAGTGAATTCATGTCAGTAACACAAAGTGTGTCTTATAAAGCGGGTGAGATGTTATCTAGACTTAGAATTATAACCGGACAAAATAAAGGTGTAATTGATGAAGTGGGAGTATCAGCTCTCGATAGTGTTGAGGATACACCAAAATTATCCTTTTTATATGTCATAGATAGTGCTGTTGTTGCATGGAAAATGTTCAATTATTTACACGAATTTAAGAAGCATTATAAAAAGTTATTATCCCGAAACTCTGAATACCTTTATAAGACAGTTTTGCCTACTGTAGAGTGGGCAGAACATACTCTGAGTCAGTTGAGTAAAGAAAGTCAAGAGGCTGGACAGGCCATATTCGAGAATGCAATTAAAAACCGCGTTGTAGTTAGTGTTTTTCATTCTATTTAATGAGGTTTAATATGAAATTAAATTTTTCTACAACTGCATATGAAATGTTTTGGGAAGATCAAAATCAAAAGCTGCTTTCACACCCTTGTTTTATAAAGGAAAAAGGAACGATTTTCGATGATGTATTCTATTTTAAACACCACAATATAAATAATGTTACAGAAATTAATTTTTCATTGTTTGACATGCCTCACATTAATTCAAGTGGATCTGCAACTTTAAAAATAGGGGGAGATGTATACCCACTGTCAGCTAAAGAATATGCCAAATTATTTTTTATCGCTACTATCCCCAAAAATAATGTATACGGTATTACTTCTATTTTACAAATAGTAATACATATTTTTGCTTTCCTAAACTTCCATAAAGCTCTATATCTAAGTTCAAATAAATTAGAAGATTTTTGGATTTCATATTTAAGTGAGTCAGTTAACGAAAATGGATTTTATAATCGTTTATCTCCTCCGAGCTTTAGTGCAGCTATCAAGTTTATACCTCTTGCCATTACAAGAAACAAACTTAAAGCGCTAGGTGTTATTGGTGTCATAGATAATAATATTACGCAAAAAAAGGTTGAAATCATACTAGATAATGTATGCCAATCACAGTTAGGTATAACACTGAGTGAATATAGATTAGGGGGGAGTTTTAACTTTTTAGGTTTAGAGCTTGGGCAGTACTTTATTGATTATTTAAGATTGGTTTACCAAAAAGATTACTTATATATGGTCATATGTAAGAAAACCATTAAAAAAGTAGCTGAGACCTACAATAGAGTTTTGGATTCAAAGTTACACGTCAGGATAAACGATGTGGTGGTAGCTTCGTTAACTCATCACAAATTAGACCCCCATAAGAAACACACAAAAGGTATTAATCACAAAGACTTATTTAATGAGGTGCAAGAAATTGCATTCAGCGAGTATCAAAAGCTGTTTGAGAGTGCCATGTCGCTCAATGAAAAGTGTATCAAAGAGCTAGTAATCAAGCTCGGTCTTGGTATGCGGTTCGATGGAGTTGAAATAATTCGTATTTTAATGCTCGCAAAGTTTTATGATTTGGGTGTGCACAAATCACCAACAGAGATATGGGATAGTTATTTAGCTTCACTCGATAAGACTTTTATTGAAAGTCATAAATTAGCTGAAGTGACTATTGAATGCGTCTATGAACAAATGCAAGGCATAATTTTACCAAAAAAACTGAAAAAAGCGGAGTTTTTGCGAACCCTTGAATGTTTCGGTGATAAGATTCTAAAAAAAGGTTTAAGGCCTGATTATAGATCTTTTAAGGCTACATTGAATAATATTGTTCATGCTATGACTACCCTTGTTGCTGCTTGGCTAGGTTATCGAAAAAGTGAGTTTGGTTTTCCGTTAAATGCAATTCAAATAGAACCAAACATAGATATTCTTGATAGTTCACATATACCATTTCGTTTTAAGTTAAGTTGGCTTGTTCCAAAAACGCATGGGAAAACTAAAATTAAGAGAGAAATTACTTCGCAGTGCTATCAAATCGCAGCACAGCTAAGTAATTTATTCAGTGCTTCAGGCGGCACCCCATGTTTGTATGAATGCGGTGCAGGGAAGAAAGTGACGAATCAATCTGAGATGTTTATTGAAAGAAGGGTAAAGGCAAACTGGCAAGATTTTGTGCATAGTTATCAGCCTTTTAATGATGCTCTTAAGTTAGAACTATTGAACTCTAAAAATGTGGGGTCTATGAACAGTGATGAGTTGAAAGATTTTGATCGATTACGTCACATGTATGATCCCCGAAGCGCTCGGTATAAGCATCTACTATCTACAGCAAAAGAGGTAAAACGGGATTGGACAAGATTGTCTTGCACTTCATTTTCTAGTGCTCGAGCCCAAAAAGATTTTAAAGCGTCAATAAAATCTTTTATATCCGTTGGTTTCACCCACAACGAGTTACATCAAAAGTTAATAGAAACTAACTTTTCTGAAAAAACAAAAAAATTGCTTCGCTCCGGAACTGTGGTTTTAGACAACAAAGCTATGAATGATATTGTTAATGAATTGCTAGTGGGAGTTCGTTATCCATCTTCACATGCATTGAGACATATTTGGGCTGAAGCCGTATTAACTCGATATCATGGTGATATAGGCGCAGTGATTCAGCATCAATTTTGTCATTTAGATAGCTCGTTCTTTATGGCGTATCTTCGAAATAAAGACGTTCGAGGCTTAATGAAAGGTGCAAGTCAACGTTATCTTAATTCTATTGTAGATTCGTTACTCATTGATTCAGATAAAGTAGGGCAAGAGTATATTGGTGGTTTTGCTCATTATGTCAAAAAAGCTGTTGCTCTTACTAAGCCAGTAAGTGTAGATGAGTTTAATACATTAAGGTCGAGTATCAACGAGCGTATCATTAGTATTCAGCCAAGCATTTTTGCTATATGTATTCCTAGAGATAGCGGTGAAATAAGGGCTAAATGCGCCAAATTTGGCAGTATTAATCCACAAGATGCCAAACCAGAGTTTTGTTTGAATTGCACTAATGCTGTTATCACATCTGGAAACTTAAGAGGTATTTGGACAACAATTCAACCGATGGTGAAAGAAGCTCTCAACGAAAATACGTTAGGTTTCATGCTGGAATCACATTTACCTACTTTACGCTCAGGCTATAAGCGAATAAAGCAACTACAATCATCAAACTCGGAAGCAGTGGCGAAAATTTTAGGGGCTATCGAAACTGCAATCAGGACAATTGAATTAAAGCTTCAGCAAGAGAGTACAATATATGGCAAATGATCATATTGACTTGGATGAGCTAATTGGAGAAAAATTCCTAGAAACTCTCGATGATAAATATATTCAGTCTCATGCACCCGAAAGACCGTCGTGGGTAATTGATGATGAGGATCATACTACATATAAGTCTTGGCAAATTATTTTGATAATTAAAGAAGAAAAAGAAGAAAAAATCAGAAATTTTGGAAAAGTTGCTAATAATAAAACACAAAGATCTTTGTATAAAATATTAAAGTCTGAAGTTGCAGAAAAAATGGAGATTAGTTCTCAAAGTATCTTCAGAACTTCAAAGTTTAGCCCTTCAATTCTTGAGTTTTTTGATGAAATAAATTTCTCCTTGTTAGAGTTGTATGAAAAAGAGCAAATTAAGCAAAGAAATAGACAAAAAAATACGGGGATTCGGTCTCAAAAGAAACAAGCTATTGTGAGGAGTCACCAAGATATCGAAAACGAATTAAATCAACTTAAAGCACGAACAACTAAAGAAGTGCTCGATTTGGCTATAGATAAAATGCCATTAGATTACAGGCTAAAACTTGGCCTATAGAATAAATGTATAGAAATATGCGCTTTTAGTAATTAGAGCAAGTTTATATAAATTGTCATATTCCACACTGAGTAAGGTGACTCACATGGACTGTCTTGCGTATATAGACGAAAGTGAATGTTGTTATTCTATTTGTTTACTCAGTGGTGGTAGAGTGATTTTGGGTATCCATTAAGAAAGAAATGTTATGCTAATAAGGATACAAATTTGGGTAAAAAATGACTAGATCAAAGCGCGGAACGTATTCAGCGGCAGTTAACCCAAACGCCTCCTATATTGGATTTTTAGCTATACCTTCTAGGCACTTGATGAGTTCTGTAAAGGTTAAAATTCCATAAGGAATGTTGTTGAGGGAAATGAACGCTCCGAGTAATAAATTGCTATCGGATTCAGAATAGTATTAAGTTTATCGACGATGATTAACCATATACTTATTTGTGCCTTTTTTCATGTGTACTCGTTAAAAATATGAATTTTGGAGTAAAACCTTATAGCAAACTGACCTCCGTGGACGTTAGCGTTTGTTTTTGTAATCGTCATAATTTCGCCACCCATACAAAAGAATACTTTTACATAGTGGGCTATAATTGCCATAAGGAAATATGTTTTCTAGTTTTTCTGTCATAACTATATAAGCCCTTAGAGTAAGCCTGTAGAAGCCCCGAAAATATTGAACGGAGTAGCTAATTCAAACAACAGTCTCTTTTTTGAATTTTAAGAAAGAAGTACTTTTTTATTTAGAGAAACGTATGTTTCTATAAAAATTAATTTTATTAACAACTTAAATAGGAATTAGTTGATGTTTTCAAGGTGCAAGCCTGAAGGTTGGGTTGTTTTAACATTTCAAACAGTCGATGATAAACCTTGCTATGTGTTGTTTTGTTCGTGGAGAAATAATGATGAATGGAGAGTAAGTTCAGGTTCAATGGTTCTACCTCACTTATCATCATGTGAGGATTATTGGATTTGGCCTCAAATATCAGGCTCTACATACGAGCTCCCCATTGATCAAGAAAATGGCTTCACCTTCTACACTGGCGCTGTATTAGACGGTTTGTTAGCAAAAGGGTACCGCGATGGCATACAGCTAAAACGCATTGCCCTTGAAGATATTATAGAAGATAAATAAGGCGCTCAGCGTCTTCTAATTTGTCTATCTGTTTTACTTTTGAAGGTAGTAGGCTCTAACATAACGTTAGGTACTTAAGGGTTTTGACGAAGCAAGCGTAAGGAGTACCATGCTGTAAATGTCATTAGCTCTGCACTAAAAGCTAATTATTGAATGCACTAAAAGCTAATGGTGTTACGAGAAAGCGAGAATCAGAAGACTCTTTTCATCCCGCTAAGTGAAGGTTTGGACTTACCAGCTTTCACTAGACACCAGCTTATAACCTTAAAGTAAAAGACAGAAGTAAACTTCCGGTTTGTAAGCCTTTACTGCTAAATTTCGGGAGTAAACTTCCGTTTCTAGGGCTTCGAAGGTAGTTATCGGAAATATATACTTCTGTTTTTTGAAAGCGTTAACCTAGGTGGCGGTATGAGCCACTTTTCGGGATCTTATTTGAGCAATATATAGTCTTTTAGTGAATCGTCATTAACTCAGTAAGAATAAGAGGAGACTTTCCTCTTTTTTATATGTTTATATAAACTACATAAAACACAATGTTTATAGCTGGTAATAACTTACACGATTTTGACTTTTCAGAGAGGGAGCTGAGAGTCGAGCTAAGTGTGTAGAATTTGGAGATATGGCACCTCATAATGCAAAACCTGAATTCTGCTTAAACTGTTCAAATGCGGTCATTACAAGCGAAAATATAAGAGGGATTTGGTTAACGATACAGCCTTTTGTTAAAGAAGCTTTAAATGAAAATATTCCGAGGTTTATGATAGAGCATCATATGCCCTTATTACGTTCAGGTTATAAAAGAATAAAACAACTCGAGAATTCCGATAACCAAAACAACATATTGAAAATTTTAAATATGATAGAAAAGGCAATTTCTAATATTGAATAGAATGTTTATAAAATGCAGGTTTAGATGTCGAATGAATTAGATGAGCTGATGACTTTCTTTCCGGCTTAGATAGCCCAAGCAACAATAATGAAGGATTGTTAGATAAGCCATCTTGGGTAAGAGGTGATATTGGACATACAACATTTAAAACTTGGAGAGCGGTTTTAGATCTCCAAGCGATAAAAGAAAAAAGTATCAAGAATTATGGAAAAGTAGCTGACAGAAAAACACCGAAGTCGTTATATCAAATAATAAAATCAGAGGTTGCTGAGATAGTTGTTATAAAGTCACAAAGCTTATTTCGTACTTCAGGTTTTAGTGATGATATTAGAGTTTTTTTTGATGATGTTAACTCAGATCTACTAGAGCTCTTTGAAATAGAACAAAACAAGCAAAGACTACGAAGAAAAAGATCAGGTGTCCGGAGTAAGTGTAAACCTGAGTTAGTTGATGATATGCAGGTATTAAGGAAAAAGGTAGAAGAGCTTGAATGTCAAACAGTTAAAGACACGTTAGATCTGATGCTACAAAGAATGCCATTAGATCTTAGGCGAAGGTTGGGTATATAATCTAAGTTAATCCGACCGCTCTATATTTGCCATAATTGTCCAAGAACACTATATCTTGTTTTTTGAATCTAAAACCTGTAAGTCATAAATTACATTGGCTAAAGAAAGTTATTGAACAGAGGTACATAAGAAGTAACTCTATTGGCGAATTAAAATATATTAAATTCAAGAGGGTTGTGTAAAATGAGCTCATAGTCATATTGTTAAATGATCTACTATCGTAGCTCCCCCAGCTTGCATTAAGGACCAAGGATGTCAATTGAAATCATAGGGCAAGAAAAGTATAACTTCCAAGACCTTGTTTGTGTATATATTTTGCTAATACATCAAGGCCTTCCGGTCGCTTCATTTTTGGTCGAGCCTGAAAATGGTGAAGATGCAGAAATTCATTTTCAAAATGGACTTAAGATAGAGATACAAGTAAAAGGTGCTGAGCAACCTGTTACTCTAAAATCAATTGCACAAATGCTATCTCATTTTCAAAATAAGACTGATTTGAATTGTCTTTTAGAAAGAATACACAGTGAGAATAAAAATGTCTTATTTGTAATGACAGGTAGGTGTGATGATAAAGCCAAAGCCTTTCTTAAGCCGCTTGAAACTAATATTTGTGATTTCACAGTAACTAAACTTCCTAGAAAATATCAAGACGAACTTAAGAATAGTTTTTTTGAATTACCGTGGAAGAAAACTCCTTTATTTCAAAAGCGAAAGCAACGCTTTGAAAAGTTTGTAAATACAACAGAGTTATTAAATCCTGCTTTTGAAAGAATACATATTTGGGAAAACCTAAAAGAAGCGGAATTAAAGCAACTGATTAAAAATAAGCTACAGTCTAATTTTTATGTTTCACCAGACAGAACTTATAATGCAATTAAAAGGCTCACTGATTTAGTTGTAAAGGGAAAAAGAAGTGGTTGTATTTTAAATAGCTTTTCAAGTGAGTTAGCGCATTTATCTGGCAATTCACTATATCCAGAGAATTATGTTGAAAGATCCGATGAAGCTTACCTCTTACAAGAAGTAATAGATAAGAACGTTTTGTTGCTGTCGGGCACTCCTCGCTCAGGCAAAACGACGACTGCAAAATATATAGCTTCCAAATTGCAGAGGATGGGTATCGACTCTAAAATAGTTGCTTCTATCGATGATGCTGAGCGCTTGTTATTGGCTCCCTCTAGCCACACTAAATTAGTGATTCTTGATGACCCTTTTGAACAAACTCAAAACATTTCTCAAGACTGGCATAGGTTGTGTTTGTTGCTCGAAAAAGCTAATGGCAGTAGAAAGCTTATTGTGTCTCAGCCACAGGAAAAAATTCTTGAATATAAGACGTCGGACTCTTTAAAGCGTTGTTCAATAAGTGGACATTGTTGGCATGATATTAGTGACTTGAAATTTGATTTTTTAAAAGATCTTTGGTTAAAACTATGCCAAAGGCACTCTATTAGTGAACAAATTAAAAGCATTACCTTAAACTACCTGAGTAATTATCTCATAGAACCTGGCTGTTTAACTCACTTAGCTTCAAACATAAATTCATTTTCCGGAGATATGAATGAAGATGATTTAATGAGGTTTGCTAGGCAAGATGCTTCTAAATTTTATGGGATTTTAAAAAGTAAAGGCTTAGATACACTCACTTTTATTTTATCAATTTCTACAACCCCTCTAGTAGGAATTACAGAACTTGATTTGGCTTTTTTATTAAGTAGTGATGAAGATCTTCCCTCTAAGAATGAAACTTATGGTGAAGTTATATCACTTCGTGATGATGAAAAATTTGAACCGCCAAGGTACTCTGTTCAGTATGAAGTTATTGATTCATATGAAGAAAAAATCAATGCTCTCGAAGAAATGAATGTGCTTTTTATTGATGAGGATGATGTCTTTAACTTTTCACACTCATTTTATCGAGGCGCTGCAGAACTGTACATCTTTTCTTTAAAAAAAAGAAAGGCTAAACAAGTCTTGAATTTGATTAAGAAAGGTTTGTTTTGTGCAAACCCTAGAGTTGCTAGTTCTATAGCGGGTAACCTAGGTTGGATAATAAGCGAACTAAGTAAGCTTGGTTTTAGTAAAGAGATCTTTGAGCTAACTTATGAAGGTCTTAGTTCGAGATATCCTGCTGTCCAAGATATATGCTTTGCTCATTTAGTTGATAATATCAAATCTCTCCCCGAAGAACTCGGTGAACTACAAAAATTGGTTAGTAAAGTAACTTATGAAGATTACTCTCAGCTCTACTGGCAAGAGGAGCATGCGGTCTGGGGACCTTATCGATTCATGCAACGTCCTCGTTTGGTTGACAATATAGAAGACTTCGCACACAGTTTTAGCGAAAAAGAAGATGTATATTATCCACCGGAAATCATATTTTCGATTATAGATTATTTCAGGACTGACCCAAAAAAGTATAATTTAAGTTCACTTCATAAGTTTATGACATACCCTGAGGCAATTATTCGTTCAAAAGCAATTTCTGTTTGGATGAGAACCAAGGATATTTGTCAAAAATCATCACAATTGATTTTTTCTCATAAGCACCCTAGAACTAGTGTTGAGATATTAAGGGGGGCCTTTGGAATATGGAAAAATCTTAAGGAAGATGAGAAATCAGTATTAACTAATGGCCTATCTCAAGTAGCATCAACTCCTGAATCTGCAATAAGCATGCTGAGTATTTTAGCAAAGGCTTATAGATATGATTCATCTGATACTTCTTCTTGGGAGTTATTTTCCAAAGTATTACCTGACGTTTTGGTGCACTTGCCAACGGAAGCAAGACTTAATGGTTCAAGTCTCTACACATCGATTAGTGACTCGATAGGAAAGGTTGACGGAATTTATAGTATTAATATATGCAAGGCATGGTTAAATCAGCTTAAAAGGCGTCTTTCTATTGGTATGTTGCCTGATGACTACGGATTAGGTGTCGCAAATATCATCATTCAAGCAACTATTAAAGAACCCCATTTACGAGACGGTTTGATACAAGATATTTTTAATACTAAGAGTTTGTCATTGCAATTAGTTTCTTTTAAAGACTTCATTCGCTCTTGGGAGGTACTTAGTAAAAATGAGAAGAAATACCTTTTAAACTTAGTTGTAGAGTCAGAACACAAAGACTGGTTTGCATCCACGTTGATCACTTTCAAAGACATGCCTTCAGAATATTATGATTTGATTGAAACTGTAAAATTTTTTAGTGACAACTCAGTTAAAGAAATAAAGAATAATTTACCTTTTGCTATTTTACAAAAAGCGGTTCAAATCCATTGTGGAGATCCTCAGCCATTATGGTGGATAGGGTTGCATCATCACGATTCTAAAAAAATGAACAGTCTTATCTGGGAAATTGCTAGTGATTTAGAGCATCCTTTATGCGATATTTGTTGGCAAGAAATAACCTTAAGCGGTTCAAGGGATGATGAGATTGCGATGTTGATCTCTACTAAATATGAAGAGGATATTGATGTTATATTGAATCTTTTACTTAAAAAAAAGCTGAATTGTGTTGGTGACTTCATGCCACAATCATGGGCAGCATTATTTTCTCTGGCTACAAGTGAAGAAAAGAAGGAAACTATAGTAGATAAGCTGGACGAATTCTTACCTATTATTTTAGAGGATATATCAGACCTCTCGCTTTGGATTAAGGATAAAGAATTATGGCCACTATTCCTTACAAAGTTAAAACTAGATTATCAATATATACATCTATTGAAATATTCAAAAGATATTGAACAAGAAAATATAATACAGTTATTTCAAATTTTATGTGATGATGCTCTTCCTAGGTTGCATGGTACATGCGGTCGATTAATTGAATATTTTAATAGGTTAGGGCTGAAAAAACCGAATGCTTTGATTGACTTGTTGCAGGAGCACAGAGAAAAAATAATATACTCGAAGTCTCATGATATGAGCTTTTCAATCCCTGCATTAGAAAATTGGTCAGATTCATAGTGTACTCTACCAATCAAATGAAATTTGCTCTGTTTCACTTTTATTAGGTGTAAGCCCTATGTGGATACCAAGTAAGCGTACTTTTTTGCCATTTCCTCGCGCAAAGGCTTCAACTAATAATTCAGATAAAATGGCCAAGTTAATTTTATCTGTTGAAAACTCTTTAGTTGTTTGATGGAAATCAGAGAACTTAACTTTAACGCCAATCTTGCTAATACCTCTATCTATCAAGTGTTTTCCGGCTCTTTTTTGAAGCTCAGGGAGTAATTTATTTTTAAGAATTTCATCAAGAATAGATAGGTCTAATATATCTTCAGGGAACGTTCTTTCAACGCCTACTGACTTTCTTTCTCTACTGACCATAATTGGTCTATCGTCACTTCCATTGCATCGGTCCCATAACAATTGACCAAGCTTGCCATATTTAGATGTTAAATACTTTAAGCTAGATGCTTTAACGTCTCTGCCAAACTTAAGGTTATTAATAAGTAGCTTTTCATTAGTTACTTTACCAACACCAGGGATCTTTTTTAATTCCATATTATCGATAAAAGAATCTACATCTTTAGGGGGGATAACATAAACACCATTTGGTTTATTTAAGTCAGAGGCTACTTTAGCTAAAAACTTTATTGGTGCAACGCCAGCAGAAGCTGTGAGATTTAATTCTTTATGGATAGAGCGACATATATCTTGTGCGATTAGCGTGGCTGAACCGCTAAAGAGCTTACAATCACTAACGTCCAAGTATGCTTCATCTAAGCTTAGGGGCTCAATAATGTCTGTATATCGTTCGAAAATTTCTCTAATTTGAGAGCTTACCGATTTATATACTTCCATTCTGCCTGGAACCAAAATTAAGTCAGGACATTTTCGCAGCGCTACACTTGTCGGCATTGCACTTCTTACACCATATTGCCTCGCTATATAATTACTAGTAGAAAGCACGCCTCTAGAGCTTCTGCTACCACCAACTGCAACGGGCTTATTCGCTAGCTCTGGATTGTCTCTAATTTCTACAGATACATAAAATGCGTCCATATCTACATGAATTATTTTTCGCATATTTAATAATAAAAAATGAAGGCTGTATAAAAATACAGTGTTTTTATGCAGAGATCAATTAACAGCCTATCTCAACTCACTTAACCCCAAAGCAATAGCCTCTTGTTGAAAGCGGCCTGATATATTAATAATTCGCTCATAGGCACCGGTTAAAAAATGCTCCTCTGTCGCTTCAGGCCTATTACTCATAACCGGCTGATCAAAATAGTCAGCAAAGTTGTCAAAATCAAACTGAGCTTTGGAAGATTTTTTATTTTTCTTATTAAAAGTCATTTTACTTAAACCTTTATCTTCAGTAGGCTCTTCAGCAGTAGCTTTCATCTTTTCAAACTTAACTACATCAGCTTCTAATGGAACATCTTGATTAACTCTATAAGCATACTCTAAAAGCTTAGGTTCGGCGGGCATGTACATAATAGCTTCTTGGTTCTTAGAGTTTGTTACCCTCAGTATACGGCCCAATATTTGCCTAAAATGCATTTCTGTTTTTATGTTTGTAAGGTGGCAGCAAACCTGCAAACGAGGGATGTTTGTACCTTCGCTAATCATACCAACAGAAATAATCCACTTAGTTTGTGCATACCTAAACTGCTGAATAATACTTGTAGGTTCATTTTCTCGGTAGGTTACAACAACGCTATCCTGGTCAAAGTGAGTTCGCATTAACATAGAGATTTGATGGGCATGCTCAACAGACGATGCAACAATCAACCCCGCTGCATCGGGGTTTTTCAATCTGATTGAAGTCAGCTTCTTTTGAGCTGAAGAAATCATGTATTTTATTATCGCTTCATTTTCAATAACCTCTTGATAAGAAACGCCAGAGTCGTTTAATAACGCTTTAAAGCAGTTAAATGTTTTGGTTTCAGCGTCATCTACAACTGTAATACGGCTATTATCAACAGCTACTATTTGTGGAACCCGACAAACATTATCTCCAATAGCCTCAGAAAGCCCGTAAACGTAATCACACGCTATTTTATTGTTAGGCTGCTGATATGATGAAAGAACAATAGGAGCAGCGTCAGAGCGCCAGGGAGTGCCTGTTAAGGCTAATGTATACTGTGCTTTATTTTGAATGTTAAGTATTATCTGCTCACCCCAAGCATTGGCGTTGTCAATATTAGAGCCAGCACAATGATGAATTTCATCAAATATTACAAAAACACGATATCGTTCAAATAGCTGCCAAAAGTGCACATCTAAATACTGTAAGCTTTGATAGGTTAAAGCTCTACCTTTAGCGCCAATAAGCCCATCAAATCGTTCATTCGTTTTTAGCTGTAAGCTTTCCTTAAAATCTTGAGAAACAATAGACGACGGTGAAAAACAAATAATCACATCGACCATATTATTTTTTAATAATTGATCGGCTAATTCTGAGGCCATTAAGGTTTTACCCGCCCCAGGAGTTGCCAAGGCTAAAAAGTGGCTATTGCCGTTCTGGTATTGTGTAAGCGCTAAATTAATACACTCGTCTTGCCATAGTCTTAGTTTCATATTTTCTCTAATGCTTCGTTTTGCTTCAGTAAGCCTTCAATCGCTCTAATCTTACCAAGTATTCTGGTGTTGTTGTCTCTCGCTTTGTTGTATTGTGGCTGAAGTTCATCTACCAGTTCGGGCGACTCTAAATAAAGCTCTTTATATGCTTCAGATTCACCCATATTCAATAATAGCTCGGCTTTGTAATGATTTAACTTACTAAGTAATAGCGCGTGTTTATCATCTGCCTTTTCTGTAGTTGCGATAGGTATTGCACTAGCTAGCTGAGTAATTACCTCAACGTTAAAGCTCTCTGTTTTATTGAATCGTGTAAATCCTTTTTTATTTGATACCACTTTTTTCAGCCAGCCTTTTTTAACAAGCTTGATCAATTCGGCATATATACTTCGCCTAACTGCTGTAGGTACTAAAGAAGAATCACTTTTTAATGCTAAGTACGCAGAGCGTACATCGCTTGTTGTAAAGTTATCAAAATTTGGTGCAACAATAATTTGAGCTACGAGAGGGTCAAATTTCAAAGTAAATCCTAATAAACTTCTTATAATAATGGGTATTATAGGGCGTGGTAGTTAAGCCCTCAACATGAAAATCTAATCATTTTGCCTTGAGGAAAATCAGGTGAGTGATTTAGTTAAACATTTTGGCGAAAAGCTACGAGAAAAACGCAAAGAAGCAGGCTATTCGCAAGAAGGTTTTGCCGCCTATGTCGGTATAGAGCGCGGTAATTACGGAAAAATGGAAAGAGGTAATGTTAATATTAAGCTCGAAACCTTATATAAATTAGTAAACGCATTAAATTGCGAGTTTGAAGAGATACTACCGGCAAGGAAAAAGTATAAAATTGACCTAGATTAACCAAAAACTACTTGGTACTAATATATTATTAATTTTTTAATTAATTAGGGTATATTAATCACTATTACCTCAGGAATATAAATAAGCGAGTGAGTTGCTTTAAGCAAAAAAATCATCTCAAACTCACTGGCTAACAAGGACTTAATTTACATGTTCGAACAAACCTTTAAAAACATCGACGACATTTTTCACAAAACGCAGGCTGCTCTAGTGAACTAGGCTACACCGAGCAGTCGTCGTGGATGCTATTTTTAAAATACTTTGGTGATTTATAGTTCAATAAATTTCAAGAAGCTGAGCTAATGGCAGAGGACTACCAATATATTATTGATGAAGAGTATCGTTGGAGGTCATGGCTGCGCCTAAAGCAGCTAATGGTTAGTTTGATCACGACAACGCACTAACTGGCAGCGATTTAATGGACCTTGTCGATGGCGAACTACTCCCTTACGTTAAAGGTCTTAAACTTCGAGCTAAAAGCCCTGACACCATTGAATACAAAATAGGTGAGATTTTTAGCGAGATCAAAAACAAAATTCAAAGCGGTTATTTACTTCGTGATGCGCTAGAAAAAGTAGACGAATTACGCTTTCGTTCGCAAGAAGAAAAGCGCTAGCTTTCTCACCTGTACGAAGTGAAAATTAAAAACAAGGGTAACGCTGGCCGAAACGAGGATGAATAATAAATAATGTTATCTTCAAGTTTACTATACGAATGCCACCTAAATTTAGCAGCTCAAAGTGTTATCTACTTTTTAAATCCAACGAAAGATTAATACAGAGTTTAACGTGCACTATAGTTGCCATATTATTAGTAAGATCCAAATACAAAGTGTTGAATCATACTCATCAAAGTGATTTTTTATATCACCATAATAATGGTACTAAACCTACTTATGACATATCAGATAAATCGGGGCGATTTGAGTTTACATATACCAGCGATAATTACGTGCTTCTATGGGGGTTGTCTTTGGGTAAGCTAAATATAAGCATAGTGAAGCTGCTCTCTTTGACATCAATCATGGGATCAAAGCTAATAGCAATCATAATTTGAAGTAGCTTAATAAGTATAGAAGCCACCTGACATACAGCTATGAGCGAGAAGCAGACGGTCAGATAAACTCGTTTTTGGACAAATATGAGTTTCAGGGTTTGTTAAACCTTAGAGTTTGGTATAAGTTTTTCTATGCCAAATATTTCTGCCAGCCACAAACTAATGCGCTAGCATCATATTTCACTACAAAATAATTAATGGCGCGATACATCCAAAACAAAGACATCAATAAATCCTTTTAGTTCTGGCGGTAATGTATCCTCAATAGATTCCCTTAGTTCTAGTGCGCTTGTTACATTATGCTTAATTCTATTTGCAACTTTTTCATTAGCACCAAACCAAATTACAAGGTAAATACCTTGTTGTTCGGCATCGGGATGAACTGAATAGCGTTCATAAAGTTGACTACTGGCTGCTGAATAAAGATCTTTATGCCATTGCCCTTTTACTTCTATTACAAGTAATCGCCTTTTTCCATCAATCACCTTAGAGGCGGTAATATCAATTCTATTTTGATTTTGGGTTTGGTGCTCGCAAGTGATTGAAACGCTTTGAGGGTGTAGCACTAAATTTAGGCGTTCTGCAATAATTTCGACAGAAGCAACTTCCCCTAACCGTACTTTTTCGCCTTTTATATTGTTAGTATAATAACGATTTGCCGAGTTGAACTCGCCACCGACAATATCCTTTTGATAATTGGTTAACTCTAAAAGAATTAGCTGTCGTAAGCCTTCAACAGTAACAACAGCATTGTTATCTAATAAATCGACTATTTTCGTTGAAGTAGGAGGCTCAAAGTCTCTTAGTGCTTTCTTCCTTAACTGCTCTGCTTGTATGCTTTTCAGCGGAATATGAATATTAGCAAAATGAGGTTCAGCTAGTAGTTGATGAAGAACTGGAATCGCCTCATCTGGACTATCATTTCCGATAGACCAAATTATATCTGTTAAGAAACGGTATGCAGTCTCTCCATCAAGGCTTCCTGTTCCCCAATTACTTGGTAGCTGCACCTTTGGCCATTGTTCAAAAAATGCTTGTAAAATAGCATACACCTTATGAGATGTTAGTGCTGGCCAATATGGATGATCACTTCGATTCATTCGACTAGAACGCTCATTGAGTAATAATATTGAGTTTTTATCATCCGTAAGCCAACTCCAATAAGGCTCAGCTTGCTCTAGACTTAAAAAGTAAAAAGCTCTCACGAACCAAAATTTGCGCCTTTGTTCTAAGTGTTCATCATTATTCGGTTCTGATTGACCAAATAAAAACTGGCCACAACGTAACTCAATAAGACTGTTCAGCCTTCCTCGATCTCCATATTGAGCAGCAAGTTCAAAAAGAGTGTTTAGTGCAGAAGGCTCAAGCTTGTCGAAATGTTCAAGCCACTCGATTGGTAGCTTGGCTTGTAAAGGGCTGAATATTTCGTCGTATTCTAATAAGCCAACTTCAGGGTGAGCACATTTATTTTGTGCTAATTGAGGCTCAACATATTCAAGAAGAAACTTCTCAGCAGATTTAATATCAGGAAATAGCAAGCGATCTACTTCAGACTTAAGGGCATTAGCTTCATCTTGGCTAACCGCGTGATATCCCATGTTCAAATTTGTTCTGAGAGCAAGAAGCAATGAATGCTCTACTCTTTCCAAACTACCACGGTCTCGCATGATTTCAATACAAGCTGCATAAAGAATAGTTTCAGCGACCAACCCCTTGGACTCACACTGCAAATCAGCTAGTTTTTGCAAATCAGGAATAAGGGGAGCTATAAAGTCTAGGCAATTCCTAATCGCATTTCGAACAAGTACTTCATCACCAAATTCTAATTCAATATTTTCGGGTTTATTCAATATGAGCTGAGCAAAACGAACTAAGCATCCCCAATGTTGACCACCCTCGACTAACTCACGTTCTGCTTGAACATACTGAATATTTTCCACATGAACTTTTTTCTTTTTATTTTTACGACGCCTCATTAACCGGCGATGTTTAGCATTCCACTTTTGATCTTCTTCTTTAGCCTGAATCGACTCTTGTCTATTCATCAGAGCCCACCTTTTCATAAACTCTGGTTTTTCAGATGCTTGCTTACGCATATGGCTGCGTAAACTATCAGGCTCCTTTTTATTAGAAAAGCGATTGAATTGATGCTGAGCTAAAAAACTCGCCCACAACTGAGTGTTATTATTTTCAAATGCTAAATCAATTATGAACCTATGGTCAGCAAGGCTTAAACAAAGTCCCGCATGAGAATAATAACCTTCAAACTTGTATATCCTAGCTTGAAATATCGCCTCTCGTTCCGTTAATTTTCCGAAAACATGAGAAATAATTCCTTGGCGTAATGGATCATCTGCCCGCAGAGCCTGTACCGACTTATTATCTTGAGTATTCATTTGCCCAGGAAAGTTTAAGTGCTCTACCCACTGCCAAATACGCAATGGTTCAAATGGAGGTTTAGCTAACTCAAAGTAGCAGTCTAAAAGTGAACCAATTATTTTACTTAACCCTGTTCTACATTCGCATTCATACGCTTTTTTTCCATAATTGCAGGCCAAACCTTTGCTTAATAAATCTAACAAACCTTCAAGCTGTAGTACGTTCAAATGGGAAATAAAACGCTTAACAAAGTAACGTTCTCCTAGCACACCGTCAAAGTCTTGTTTATGGCTAGGGTACAAGTTAGCGCAATTCCGAAAGAACACTTCTAGTTCATTCGGTTTAAAGGTGTCAATATCAGTTGATTCAATTACATTTGCTGCGATATTTAAAGAGGAGCTGCTAGCTTCAGCAATTAAATCACGTAGGTCTAAGTGAGGATCGTAAGATTCCAACCCTATTAGGCACTTGTAAGCTAGCATACGTGTTTGTTTACTTTCAGTAGACGATAATAAAAGCTGACGTAACTCTATATCTAGCCACCTTGCAGCTTGGGTTCCCACCAAAAGCTCAAGCAGTAAGTCTCGCAAATCGCCATCACCTCCATCAGAGATAATTGGCTTTACCTCTTTCATTACATCTTGTGTAAATAAGCCTGCAACACTAAACCTACGCCAAGAGTCACTTCGCCTAAAGTAAGGGTCAACAGCTTCTACTTCCTTCAAACGTGACAAAAGCATGGCCTTTGACGATGTAGCTAATTGAGAAGGGTCGCCATTCGCGAGTACCGCATATGGATCAAGTTCAATTGCAGCTTCTTCAATTGTCTTACTACCCAGTGCGGCCATCCAGCCTATTAATCCTCTCAACTCATCTCGGACAGTAGAGTTTGGAGCAATGATTGGCAAACACTGTGCAATAGTCAAAGGATCTGATGGGTTAGCGATACGCTTAGTGAGATAATCTGCTGCACAATATTCAGCAACTATCTTATGTACAGGTCGATGCTGGTCTGCATTATCTCCAGGCTTAAAAAGGCGAGTAGCTAGGATACCACTAAGATTCACACTACTAGAACTCAACAACGAACCAGCTAGAGGATACATCCTGTTTTCGTTTGCTTCACTTATTCTTATCCCCTCAGCACCAGAGAGTAGTAGCTTTGCAAAAATTTCTGAAGACAAGTTAATCTTTTGATCACTAGAAAGCGAAGGGGTCGGTTTAGTGTTAGCATTTACTTCTCTTGCTAAGCTGGTAATGGCTTGAGTAAAGATTGAACGTTTGTCGGTAAAGTGTCCTTCACTCTCAATATAAGCATCTGCAAATAATTTAAGAAATTGTGGGTTTGGGAGGAGAGGTTCCAACGAAAACCTAGTAACCTCAGCTTGAAACTCTATAAAATTATCTTTTTTTGTATGGTGAGTATAAATTTCTCGTTGCTCAGACTCATCAAATTCACATAGCCGAGCAACAGTTGGTGCATGGCCGATAAATTGTTCAAAAGTGTTCGTGGCAGAACTATCCCATTCACTCGAACGGCTTGAAATAATGACATGTGTAGGTCTTGCATTTGATACATTAGAAAGTAGCTTATGAATACCTGTAGTATCAACTTTAGCCAATTCATCAAAAGCATCAATGACAAGAGGAGAATATTCGCTATTAGCTCCCATATAGCTAAATACATTTGCCGTAACCTCCTTAGTCCCTAACTGATTAGCTAAGCTTTTCATAAGCTCAGTCTTTCCAGCACCTGGCTCAGCCAAAATTACAATGTAATTTGAGGCATTGAGTAATTCTGATTCGGTGAATCGTTGGTTGTCACTAAATAGTGTTCGATTGAGATAAAAAGTCGGAGACATAATAAATATGACCTTGGTATATATTTTTCTTTACGGCATTTTCTTAATGAAATTAATGTTATTTTAGGTGGTTGCCGCATTTATGAGAATATATAAGACACTAACAGAATATTTGAATAAAGTCTGTGAAGTTCCTAATGTTCAGCTATGAAGTAAACATTAGATAAAGTATGGAAAAAATTATCAGATGGAGACATTTAGACTGCTGAGCTAACTCTTTTTGGGGCAAAGGCGAGTTAAATCGTTTGTTATACGAATTATGCTACGATTCCAAATACAGCGTTTAACACAGTGGAAAAAAGCCACCCGATTAATGCGCCAACTAATAAACCGGAAATTTGGTTTTTTAGTTTACCTTTTTCAATAACTTCATTTCTTAACGCGGATACTGTATCAGATTGCTTAGTGATTTGATCTGAAAGCATATTGATTAAAGATGAATCGAGACCAAGCCCCAATTTTTCTAAAACTTCTCTCTCTGAAATCAGAGTAGGAATTCCATTGTTCATGATATACGCACTGCCATTTGCTAAAGCAATAGAATCGCATTTTTCAATGGTAAATAAGAAAACCCGTTGATGTCTAGGTGAATATTCTTGATACTTTACGTTGAGTCCAGATATCAGCTTTAAGGCTTCATTAACTAACTCAGAATCAGTGTTTTCAAAACCTGAACCATAACCTGGCTCGGAGTACGCACCCAGTAATATATACCCACCATCATCGTTGCTTACGGCAGAGATATACTTAGCTAATTCCAATGGAGATATATTACCGCGCAACATTATCTGATTTTCTTGGTTGGCATTTTCCATATACTTAGAAGTCCAATCTTGGACCGTTGTATCAATTTTTTGAACCACTAAGTCTCCTAAACAGAAATGCCCGTTTTAAGTATTTATAGTGAACTTAAAATCCAACATCGCGTTCACCAACTTTTCCGGTGAAACGCTTTGTTAGCCTTAAATTAGTTTATTCATATCTATTTTATAGCCGGATTGCTTCATCTCTTTTGCCAACTGCAACTGCCAAGCAGCTCCTTCATCAAGACTAATATAAACAACTCCACTAATATCGTTTGGAAGCTCTAACTTGCCGTCAACTAGAGCAGAGACATTTGTACGCCCAAGCTTACCGATAAGATAGCCATGCTCAAAAACCACATTCTGCCGCGCGCGAACATTCAAATTATCGGCTTCGGATCTAACGTTGCCAACATCATCAGGAGTGTATAAGACAATCGCAAACCCAACATCTGAATAATGCTCGATTTTTTCAATTATCGTTCTACCTGAACTAGCTTTCTCATGAAGGATTATTGCTTCAAAGCCTAACTTCTCAACAAACCTAGCTGCTTTATTTTGAGCGCTTTCATCATGCCCATGAACAATAAACACCCTACATAGCTCACCATCTTTGCTCTTTTTAGCACTACTTTTGGTTTCGGCAAGGGCTTTCTTATATCCAATTGCACCTTCAATAAAATCATCAGTCACATCAGTAGCCCTTCCAATAGCTTGATACGTATAAGATGGCCCACCAATAAAAGCAACAGATGATGCCCGATCCTCAGCTTTAATCTGAGGAATAAATGACTCGATTGTTTTTTCACTTTTTGAGATTTTGATTCGCTCAAGATCATCTGGTTGAACAGTTTTACCATTTATAACTATTGGCATTCCTTGCTCGTAGGGCTCAACAAATCTTGAAATCAGCTGTTCTTTAGTGAGATCTGTTTTGTACTCACCGTAGTATTTATCTGATTTCGGTTTAATTATTACGTGATAGAACACGATGACTCCTTAAAGAGGCTAACGAGCCTGTAGATTAACGCGTTTTAAATTTATTTTTATTGATAAATCAACCATAGCCGAGTTCCTATTTTGGTTCAATCAGTTATCGCCATACCACATAAAATATAACAAGAGAATTTGAGGTGGTTTTAATGGACTGAACTGGTTTAATTGAGCAGGAAGAATTTTTGCTCTAACTCGAAAATGGGCAGAAACGAGTTTGGATTCCCCAGCTTTCACTAGACACCGGCTTATAATCTTAAAGTACAAAACGGAAGTAGACTTCCGATTTTAAGTCTATATTGCCATATTTCGGAAGTAAACTTCTGTTTCTAGGGCTTCAAAGGTAGTTATCGGAAATATACTTCTGTTTTTTGATAGCGTTGTTAACCTAGATAGCTATATGAGCTACTTTTCAGGGTGTTACTTGAGCGAGCAGCGGTCATTCAGAGGAGTTGACATTAACTTAGTAAGAATAAGAGGAAACTTTCCTCTTTTTTACATGTTTATATAAGCTACAGAAAGCATAATATTTATAGCTGGCAATAGCTTACACTATTTGCTATTAATATAAGTTCATAAAATAAGAACATTTTCGCGCTAAAATAGGAAAGTGTCCTCTGATAAAGCTGTTAGCTTTAAGGAAAAGTATGAAGTCGCAACTTCAAGATTTATACAAAAGGACTGGCCAAACAAAAGAAAGCTGTTTTTTCGCTAGCCGAAGAATAGGAAAGCACGATAACTTATCTCTTTGGTCTCTAACAACTTTAGCTTTTTGCTTAATCATAATTTCAATGATTACTCAGGTGTATAAAGATAATTTATTTGTAGCTGAGTATATAAAGTTTATTAATTTTTCAATTACTTCTATGTCTGTTTTTGCTTTAGTTATTAGCGTCTTAATACAAAAAAGTAACTTTGCATTAAGATCTGATAAGTATAGAAACCAAGCTATGGATATTAGTGAATTACGAATTTCGTTTAAACACTTAATAGAAAGCCCTTCGGCTAATGGTAAATCACAAGAAGAGCTTTACGTTGAAAAAAGCGAAAAATATGCTGAAATATTAAATAGAAATTTAGTTCATGAACAAATTGATTTTCTGATTACAAACTCTAAAGGCATAGAAAATAAATATTATAATGGATGGTTGTTTTTCACTGAATACTTAGGATACTGGGGAATAATAGCTGTTACATTATCTCTACTTTCATGGGTTAGTTTAGGGGTGTTAGCGGCGGTTTAGTGTAATTAAAAGCTAACAACACGCCCTGAGGTGGACGACTAGTAAAATTTAGCTATTAATTGCAAATTTTAAAAGTGGTGAGCCTCTGCGTTTTAATGCTGCTAAATACGTCGATTCATCGTAGGGTGTATTCGTTTTCCAACACCTAAATACAATCCTTATCCATTTAAATGCCAGTGATCTAATAATGCTGTTGTGCGGCTTACCCTTGGCTTTTTGTTGCTCATAATACGCTTTAGCCCAAAATGAATAACGAATAGAAAAGCCTGCCCATTCTACAAATGTTTGCCTTAAAAAAGTGGGGCAACTATAACGCCAATGCGTCCACACCTTTTGACCACTGCGCTCAATAACAGGCGCTATACCAGCGTATTTTTGAAGCTCTGCAGCATCATTATAACGCGCACGATTACTCCCAAAAGCAACAAGTAAACGTGGGGCGAGTTGTGGACCTGCACCGGGTAAGCTATCAAATGTCTTTTTATCCTGCTGGGCTTTATAAGCCGATTTTATTGCTTTATCGAGTTTTTCAATACCTTTTAATAACACTTTAAATTGCATAATAAGCACTTCAACGAGCATTTGATTAGGCACAATGACTCCTTCATCCAGAGTTAATGGCATTGAATTTTTAATACTGTCTAGTCGTGCATTATTGACCGTGCAATAGTGTGAGTTATGACTCTCAAAAAAGTCGAGTAAAGTCTGTTTTCTTGCTTTTTTAACCGCAGTGAGTGACGGCCACTTCTGAATGAAGTCGCAGAATATATACGTGTCCTTTTCTTTAAACCATTCAAGTGCCTGCGGGTAATAATTCTTTAATGTCGCCGTTATTTTATTGGATAAATCGACACTGTCTTGCACTAAACTTCGGCGATATTCAACAAGCTGAGACAGCGTTCGCATAGCTGCAGACTCAGGCTCAATGACAGACAGCTTATCCATGTGTAACGTGAGAATTTCAACTTGTACAAAGGCATCTGATGGGTCATCTTTTGCGCCACTGGGCTTAAAAGCCTGGCGGTATTTAGCAACAGCACAAGGGTTAACGGTAAATAAAGTAAGATGGTCGTATTTAGCTAACGCATAAATAAGCGGGCCTTTTTTAAGCTCACAAACAATCGCTATTTTCTGCTCTGGATAACGCTGTTTAATATCCATAGCCCATTCATGCAACGCTTCAGGTGTGTGTTTAATAACGGTGTAATGATATTTATTAGTGCCTGTTGGGTGTTCACAAATATCATGTTTTTTATCGGCCCAATCTATGCCAATGAGTACAGCAAAATTATCAACGTTATATGCTTTCATTTTATAGCGCCTACGGTTAAAGTTAAGGACGGAATGTGCTTAAATCTCGTTTCTCGCAGGTCTTATAGATAGTCTTGGTCGGCAATCCCTGAGTATGCGTTTTGAAATCGAGGTGCTCTGTTGGCTCGAACGTCTTGTTAAAAACATTGGATGTTTGTCATTCAATATTCGTAACCAACAGAAGCATATTCCACTTAATATAATAGTCAGTTACTTTTAAATTAAGTGGCTTGGTCGAACTATAAGAAATTAAACAAGGACAAAAAAAAGTTGGTTTTTGCTCCTGCGTCGCTTATTTTAACCAACTATTTTTTGCCTGTTAATTAGGCGTTGAGGCTGTGGAATTACTCATTTTTAAGAAAAACAGCCTGTTTTATGGGTTCCAAATGTATTACCTAATGCTTTAAAAACGCTTAGAGTTAATTACAGGAGCTCGTTTTTTAATTGAATTTGGCTGTTGAAGTTATTCTGCAGCCTCGTTAGCTTCTTAAGCGTTTCATAATAGAATGGAGTCAATATGAACGATTTTACACCGCCCTCATTAACTGGTGAGGACGTGATTTTAAACTCTAAATTGGAACACTTGTATAACCATGAATTTGGAGATGGTCGCTTTTTTCAAGTTGTCTTTTCGGATGAGGATGAAACTCATATTAAATTAGCGGCAAGAACTTGCTTGAAAGTTGTTTACCTTAAAGAAAAAGACGATATTGAGGGATTTGAAATAATTAAACTTGTTTCAAATAAAGAAAAAGAGCGAGTAAAATTATCGAAATTCAATTTAGAACAACTTACTTGCTTCTTAGAATTTATCAAAGAGTTAGATTTTAAAGATGTAACTAAACGTCGTATATCTCTAGCAGACGATGAATTAAGTGTATTAGATTCTGAAACCAAAGCTAAAATAGCTACATTACTGTCAGGTGATGATGGAAGTGATGTAGTTTATGAATTACTGGATAAAGGCTTAATAACCAACCAAGACCTTGTAAACACAGGGTATAGAAAGCACCAACTAGAATTGTTTGAATCATTGTTATATAGAGGTGGATTAGCTCAATATAAAATTCAAATTGGCGCTCCCAACACAAAAGATGAAACAGCATGGCAGCATTTTTTTCAATCTAACGAATGGATATTTGGCTACGGATTAGATTATCGCTTTCAAGGTATTCTTCAAAAGGAGTTCCATGCTTCGACTTCTAATGCCGCTGGTAAAGAGGAAGTTATAGCCGACTTTCTATTGGGGGATAAAAAATTCACTACCTTTGTGGAGTTAAAGTTACCAACAACTGATCTTTTTAATAAATCTAAAAACAGATCAAATTGTTGGAGTTTATCTAACAGTCTTATAGATGCTTTTTCTCAAATACTAGAACAAAAAGCTAGTGGCCAAATAAAAGTTGAAACCAATAAAGAGTTAATTGGTGACGATTATGAAGAAATTACACAACGCTCTTACGATTCAAAAACAATTTTAATAATGGGGTGTTGGTCTCAGCTGAACGATGATCCAGTTGGTATTAAGCGTATTAAAGAAAAGACTTTAGAGCTATTCCGAAGGGACTCTAGAAATGTTGAGTTAGTGACTTACGATGAGCTTTATGAAAGAGCACGATTTATAGTACACAATGAGAAGCATTCAAAACGAAGCTAACATACACTTTAACCAAGGGACGCAAAATAGCAGGCTTTTGCTCCTTCGTCGCTAATTCTAGCCTGCTATTTTGCCGGTTTAGTAAGACGTTACCAATGTCTGCTGTTGGCACTTTGGCGAAGTCCGCCTAGAGCGAAAACCAGTCATTGCGATTGACTAAATATAATAGTTAACAGATTGGTCAATGTTGTTTGCTCATTAATTGGAGGTAATGAGCGGCGCGCGTATATTGTTTCATTTAACTTTACATAAAAACTTTAGAAAACTTAGTAATATCTTAGGTAATTTGTTAAAACTATGTAGAGATGAGCTAGCAATAGCAAATAAATACGCTATTTGCACACTATTAAATTGTTAGCTGCTTTGAGGTAAATCATTAAGAAGGTGCTGTAAATGAGAATATTGGTAACAGGCTCTGCGGGTAGAGTAGGGCGTGCGATCTATATTAAATTAATGCGAACACATAACGTAGTCGGTATTGATAAAACACCTTGTTCAACAGCCGATTACATTGGTGATATTCGTGATAGTGCTCTGATTGATGGGGTTCTTGAAAATATTGATGTCATCATTCATACAGCGGCTCTTCATGCTCCTCATGTTGGTTTAGTGCCTGATTCTGAGTTTAAATCTATCAACGTAGACGCGACTGAGAAACTGGCTTTGTCTGGCGTAAAAGCAGGTATTAAGCACTTTGTTTTTACCAGTACAACTGCGTTGTACGGTTATGCTTCGACTCCGAAAGGTATTTCAGGTTGGATTAATGAGGAGGTTACTCCGCAACCTAAGTCGATTTACCATAAAAGTAAAATTGATGCTGAAACTAAGCTAAAAGAAATTTCAAACCTGTTTCAGCTTCCAGTGACTGTGCTGCAAATGTCGAGATGTTTTCCTGAGGCTGCGGATTTAATGGCGGTATTTCGTCTGACTCGTGGTATTGATGCTCGAGATGTAGCAAGTGCTCATTTATGTGCTGTGGAAAAACGTTTAAACGGTTTTAATCGTTTTATAATTTCAGGTACAACACCTTTTCATCTTTCTGATTGCGAAGCTTTATATACTGAAGCTGGATCTGTCATCAAGCGTAAGTGCCCAGAAATCGCGCTAGCATTTAAACAAAGAAATTGGCAATTACCTCAATGCTTAGATCGCGTATATGATTCATCGTCCGCACGTGAGAAATTAGGTTGGTCACCTATACATGATTTTGAAAGCGTTTTGGAAATGTTAGATTCTGAAACAGCAGAAGTATTGCCAATTTTAAAACGCAGCTAAACGCGGTAAGTCGGGCTGTTTCTAGTAAACTCATCATTTTTGTCGGATGGCGTGGCTTCGCCACTTATCCGACCTACCCCGTACAGTAACGTCAAAAGGTAGGTTGGTTAAGCCGAAGGCGTCACCCAACAGAGTTACAGATTCACACCTTGAAGGTCCGCAACTGGCACTGAGCCGAACTTCGGCAAAGAGCGATAAGCTGAAATTAAGTAATATGCACAATCTGCATATTACTAATTGTGCAACAACAGCGTGGCAGAGATGGACTGTAAGCGATAACAAGACCCTTATAAATCGTCTATATTAACTTCTATTTCTTCTTGAACTACCCTTTGAGCAACAATGTTTGCTAACTCGTAATCTTCGATTAATTGCGTAAGCATAACAAGCTCTTCTCCGTCAGGAGTGTTAGGTTCCGCAACGTCCCACAGCTCATCTACACGTTTGAGTGCCTTTTCTAAGCCTTGTTTTGAGTTGATTGGTTTTACCGATGTGATAGTCATAATATACCTTTCTTTAGAAAGAGCAGAATTAATTACTCAAAATCTTCGGGGGTTAACTGGACTTCCCAGCTTTTACCAAGAGTTATAATAATAGTTAAACCTATGTTTATAGCGTTTAGCTTTTATTATACTTCAATTTCTTGAACTTCTGCTTTTGGCACTTTTGCGAAGTTCGGCTGTGAACGATAAGTCATGATTAGCTGTAATAAGCTAACTATTACTAAGAGAAAATTTTCCTATTTACACATGTTTAAACAAGCTTTAGTAAGTATAATATTTATAGCTGGCAATAAGTTACACTAGATGCTATTAATAAAATGAGGATGTTTTCGCGCTAAAGTAGGGGGAGTGTCCTCTGATAAAGCTGTTAGCACGTCGTCCACTATGTATCATTCATCACTTAAGGAAAGTCAATGTCACTAATTATGGAAACGCCAATTAATATCGATGACCTTGTTAAAAATGCCAATTGTAAACATGATTGGAAAGCTAGACTCTCAGCGTTAGAAGAACTAAAAAAGTATGATTGTCAAAAATCCCGAGATGTTATAACTAGATTGGCTTTACACGATAAAGTTTTCAAAGTTAAAGAAGAAGCTGTTCGAGCTGCTCAAGCGTTGGATATTACTAAAAATGGAAAAGTAATCAGCTTAGGCAAAAAAGATATCGGATTTAGACCTAAAGATACCACTAAACTATTTCTTAGAGTTAAGCGTGAGAAAAATATAGAAGAGTTTAACCTTGAACAATTCAAAGCAGGGTTTAAAGATACAAACCCTGAAATGTATGATGTACTTAGCTTTGACAAAGGAAGTAAGTTTGACGCATGGGTTGAGAATACATTTAAAGGGTTACCCAAAAAGTAGACGCGCTAACAAGCACTTCAAACGGAACATTGCTCTTCCCCCCGTTTTAGTGGCGTTATGTTTAAAGAATGCTTGGGAGTAGAGTCATACTCTTCCCAACAACCGTCCGGTCGGGTTGCTACCACCAAAGCATGACCGGTTTTAAACCTAAATATGGTAGCAAAGTCTGAACCGTCTCTTTCCCGATCCAACATGAGGCTGAGGCATTGTTAAAGGAGTGAGTCTATGACAAAACCTACTTTGGCGGGTTCAGCAAGCTTGCATCTTCGGTTAGGTGCTTTTGGTGTATTGTTTACAGCTTTGTCTGTGGCATTCGTACCAGCTGTTGCGTTCGCGTTGACACTAGTAGCATCAATTATACTAGCCAAGCTGTAATGCTTAGGTGCGTAATCAGTTAGGCTGGCGCGCCGCCTTTATTTTACAAATAACAAGTGCCTTGACCAAAGGACCTAAAACAACTGGTTACGCTCCTTCGTCGCTAATTTTAGCCTCCTAGGCAAGTGTTGCCAATGACCCAATTGGCACCTTTAAGAAGTTCAGATGTGAGCGAGGGACGGACATTCACTTTACTTGTTTTTGGACAAAGACGAGCCAGACATATACTCACAGTGCACATAACGATTTAGTTAAAACAAATAAACGCTTTTTAATTTCTAAAGTTTAAAGCTTTGATATTTAATATGACCTAAATTTGGAGTACATTAGATTATCGTGCGAACGTATGCATCTAACTTTTAAGGATAAATAAAATGGCTGAAACGGAAAACATCGGAAAAATGGCCGAGCTGGTTTCTCAAAATTTACTTTCATTTTTCAAATGGGAAACTATAGCTCTTTTTAACTCTAACTTTGAGTGTTTGAAGCCCCCCGAGCATGCAAAGTCAAATAATGCAAAAAGCCATACGCATCCTGTAGATGTAGTTTTTCACTACCTTGATCCCTATACAAATAAGCGAGTTTTATTCAATACAGATCTCAAGAGTTATAAAGAAGGTTCAATTACTGAAAGTAACGTCAGAACAGCTTTAAAGTCTTTAGCCAAAACTATTGAGTGCGCAAGAATGAGCAAAGAGTGGCAGAATCGGTTCGCAAATTTTAGCGAGCCTGCAGACATTAGGGCGCTGCTATTTACTTATAACCACGATGGACAGTTCGACAGAAACTTTTATGACCGATTTTTTATCAAAAAAAAATCAGATCCTAGTAATAAACGAGTTATAAATACTTCAAGCATTGCTCTAAAGAGAAACCAGCTACTTCACATTATTGAGCCATCTCAGATTTGTTATTTAAACACCATTGTAAACGATTTAAACGCTTTAGCAGCAAAACAAAAGCTTCCACCAATTTACGAAAATAAACATTGGTTCTATTATCCAGAATTGTTCCTGCATAAGACTCACTATGATAAGTATCAAAGAGCAGCAACAATTGAAATGCTGTCATCTCCTGTTTTAATAATTGGACATGATGAAGTCACACATAATTCCGAATTAAAAGAACCAGCAGGATTTATAATTTATTATCATGGCAGAGGTGAAACCCAAGAAGAGTTCATATATCTGCTAGACACTATTTCCAGACACCAAATGCTAGATAGTTCTTGTTCAATTAAAATCAGGTGCACGTCATTCGAAAAACATAAGGATATCACCAGTACGTTTAAGAATGCAGTATCATCATATGCAACGGCGTGGGGCTATGATGAACACAAGAAAAAGCGGTTAAAAGAAATTGAAAATAACTTTGAAACTGTAACACAGTACAAAGAACTATTGAGTGATATTGATGTAGGTTGGAGAAGCTAAAATGAAAGGAAGTCTATACAGTGTAAGTGATAAAGCGATGTTTGATGCAGTTAATCAGTCAAAACTAAAAAATAGTGAAATCAAAGACCTTTTTCTTAGCCGAGGAATAATAATTTCTGATTCAACGAAGCGAGAAAAGCTGGCTAAATATTTTTCTCTTTTCCCACATTCCTACGGTGACTACAAAACTCTTGCGGGCATTCTAGGCACAAATACTAGGCGCGAAAAGAATACAAGCACTACCATTAGTAGACACATTGAAAAAGAAGTTATTGAAACTGCCGCAGCCGAGTTAGTTGCAGAAATAGAGCATCACGGAGCTACATGTACCATTGAAAAATCAGATGGCAATGGAATCAATATTAAAGTGCGGTACAGAGAGTTTGATTACAGTAACTCAGAATTTAAACAGGTGACAAACAAGGAAGCTGTAATATCTATTGAGGATAACGAAAGTGATTTAGTAATTCGTCATCCGTCGAACAAAACTGTTGAAGAATGGAAAGCCTTATACATCACTAAACTTGAAACTGAACTTGAAGAAGAAGTTGTAGCAAGTAACATAAATTTGACGCACATATCAAACCACACATTGATTACCAAATTCTTTACAGAGCTAATTAATGGTATTACAGGTTTTAAGTTAGTAGATGTAACAGATGTCTACGTATATCACCCCATTGAAGAGACCGAACTTGTATCTTCAGATGATTCGGAAACCGAAGAACAAGGGGATATAGAGTTAGGAACGCACATATCTAAAGCATCTTTAAAAGGACAGAATGTTCTCAAATCTGAGGAACTAATGGAGCTATACGAGAAGGGGTTTTATATATCAAAAATTGTGTGGCGCTCTAAACTTGATTCAAAGATAGACGATGACTTATTCGAGTTTGAAGCTCAATTTTCTGATGCTGAATTAAAAGACTATTTCTCTTATTTAGTGCGTGGCTTTTATACGTATAAGGGCGCAGGTGAGTACCAGAAAGCAAGGAAAGCATTGAGTAGCAGTCAAGAAAGAAATCTTACACAAAAGGTTGAATTAGCCGCGCATGAAGCGCTTAAAAAAGTAACGGAGTAACTGCAAATGAAATCAAGATGGATAAATTTTTCAGTTGAATTGGAACTTTCAGAACTGATTCAGAGCATAGGTAAAAGGTCGTTTTCTGAAGAACAAAATTTTGGTTTTGAAGTGTTTTCAGTTGAGAACAGTTTTATAGAAGCTTCTTACACAGAAAAAGTAACTAGAATAGAAAAATTCGCTCTTCCTGATGGTACGGAAATTGAAAACGAACAAATAAGCATAATAAATTTCGATTTCGCGGTAGTGCAGTTGCAAGAAAATAAATATTTGATTGAGGTTGTTGCAGCCCCAAGAAGCATAAATAGTTTTATTGACAACTTAGAGCGTACATTATCTACTCCCGTGTTCATTAGTGTACTTCAACTCAAGATCGACAAATTATTACACTACTTGAACGAATATGACACTATATCAAATGTGAAAATCAATAATATTTCTGTTGGGAATTTGAAGATTGATGAAAACAACTTTGCTGATATTCAAATTAAATCCAGAAAGAATATTTTAGAAGCTCTTAATAATAAGTTCCCAAATCAAGATTATTTATTCAAAAAGGCGAAAGTATCTTTTTTCTACCAGCACCAAAATGTATCTTTAGTTGTAACTAACAAAGGTGCTTTTGACATAGTCGGTGAAGCCAGAGAGCCTCTTCTAAAATTTCTGATGAATAATCTGTACTAGTGTGATTACCTGGGGATTGTGTCGGTCTAATTACCGAGCGGCTTTGACGTAAATAGCATACCAGCCAGCTATTTAACTGGCTACAGTTTATGCGGTTTCTAGTAACACTTGCGAACTTTAAATTCAATAGAGTTAACGGTCGACTTATTAAAACATATACCAGTGGTTATTATAATGTATTGCCAGAAGATAGTGTTATAACGGACAAGGATAGTGACCACCAACTATGGAAATCGGGAAGTGTTCGTCATTTAAATTTATAGCGTTGACAAGCACAGCTTAGAGAAGTGTTATGAGGTGTAATTAACGCTATTAAAAGTACAGTATGGATAAACACTATGTATAACTCTTTCGAAAACCTAATAGGCAAGAATGAAGCACAGTATCTCAAATTAATTGGGGAGCTGCTCTTTGAATTAGAAAATTACAAATATACCTTTATGGGTCAAAGTGAGTTTGAAGCTCTTATGCTTAAAGAGCCCTTGAATGGTAACTCGCAATATATAAAAGAAATACTATATAGAGCCAATTTTTCTTCACTTTCAGCTTTAGTGAGAAATTATGAGTGGTTAATGGGAATGAAGTCTGCCTATGAAAGCCAATTATATCTGCCATTTGCTTCTTCATTTCGTTGTTTAATAGAATCGGTGGCTGATAGTTATCATAGTATTGGTAACCTTGCGCCAACCATATCAAAAAGCATAAAACATATTGATAATGCATTAAGAGCCAAATCTGCAGAACTTGTTTTGTGTGAAGAACTCGAAAATCAATTAATTCACTTTACGCACGCTAGAAGATTAAAAAGCGAGGAGAACGCTCCCCAAACTCACAAAGCGAAAACTGCTTCATATTACGTTCGAAAAACTGATGAGGAAGCCGGCTCTCAATTTTACGATTGTTATTCAGAGCTTTGTCAACTCAGTCACCCGGCTGCTCAAGGGGTTCTTACTATGATGCTCCCTGTTGACGAAGAAAACTTTATCTTCGAATGGAAGCTAGGAAGAGAGAAAATATCTAATTTGGTTGATAAATACGAAGGTATTATGCAGCAGCTTTTTACGTTGGCTTTCAATCCATCAATCATTAGTTTGAAAGTAATAAACAAGCTAAAATTTGAGCCCTTATACGTCAAAGGAATCGATAAATTCAACTTGGATCATATTGCTTCATGGAAAAAATGCAAATTAGATATTGAGAAAGCAGGTATATAAAGTTATTAAATGTTCATTATTTGATAGTACAGGGGAACTCTTTTAGGATTTTGTATGGCTATTTTAAGCTCGGTTAGTCGTATCTAAGTTCCCCCAAAGCTAATAACTCTAGGCATTTCTTTATGCTGTAAGAACAGTCATATAACTATGCTGGTCTTGTGCAACACATAGCGCTAAGTTTCAATATTACTAAATATTTAATAGGATCAGGGATTGAGTAGCTATTTACAGCAAGAGACATATGACTGTATTTTGCATAAAGAGACTACTAAGTCTTATTGATGGCTTACTTAGTACATATTCCTTTTCAATTAATTTAGACGCTAAACTACGATATAATTGTAAGTTTTTATCTGAAATTAATGTAAGTGAATACTGTAAGCTTATTTAAATTTAAAAATAATTTAAATTCAATAGCTTGAGTTGTTAAGTTCCATGAACTTACACTTTTTACCCTGTAGTTTTACCATGCAGCAGTAGAAATGCGAGATAATCCAAAACTTGCATGTGTACCGCTTGCTATTGGAGGCAATAGCCGACGAGGCGTGCTCTCAACCGCTAACTATATAGCGAGAGAATATGGCGTGCGATCGGCTATGTCGAACTATCATGCTAAACAATTATGCCCCGATTTAGTTATTGTTCCTGGGCGCATGGCTGTATACAAAGAAGCTTCAAATCAAATACGTGAAGTATTTAGCCGCTACACAGATTTAGTTGAACCTCTTTCTTTAGACGAAGCCTACCTAGATGTAACAGACAGCACCGCTTGTAAAGGCAGTGCCACACTTATTGCACAGCAAATAAGAGCCGATATTTACAATGCCACAGGGCTCACTGCATCAGCTGGTATTGCACCGATTAAATTTATTGCCAAAATAGCCAGCGACGAAAAAAAACCGAATGGTCAATTTGTCGTTTTGCCTCATGAGGTCGATGATTTTTTAGCGCAATTACCGCTGGGGAAAATTCCGGGGGTGGGTAAAGTAACGCTCGAAAAGCTAAATTTAAAAGGCTTATATACCGGCAAGGATGTACGTGAAAAAGGCGTTAACTGGATGCAGCAACATGTGGGTAATTTTGGTGTGTCGCTTTATCAAAAATGTGCAGGTGAATATGTTGGTAAAGTATCAACAGATCGCATCAGAAAGTCGCTGAGTGTTGAACATACCTACGAATACAACAAAACAAGTTTGCAAGAGTGCTTAGATGAGCTGCCAAAATTGTTAGACGAATTAGTTTTAAGGCTTAATAAACAGCAATTACAAAACCGTATTAATAAGCTGAGTGTTAAAGTGAAGTTTGCAAATTTTGTAGTAACCTCAGCCGATCAGGCATACCACGAGCTAAACACAGAAATATTTATTCAACTCCTTACTAAGGCCTATCAACGAGGGCTACAACAACCTGTAAGATTACTTGGCATAGGCGTTGGCATTAAAAGCGAGCCAGAACAAAACTTCCAACTGAGTATTCTCGATTAAGCTATAAAGCCTGTAACCCCAAGTTGCCATTTATTGGCAAGTTGTATAATTAGCTCATCGCACCTTGCTGGTCTTCAATATTTAAATCGACGATAATAGGGGCTTATGTTTTCTAACAGGACTTTATTTATGGCATACCCTCAAGCGGTTAGTGCAAGCCTTGAATGCACATCTCATGATGCGCTTATTATTATTAGTGATGACTTTTCTCTATTACCAAATAACTCATTACGTGATGCTATTTTAGACCAAGCAAAAGTTGATTCTCGTATTGGTAAACAAGTTACTTTATTAGTGATTGAAAACAAACGCGTTGTACTTGCGCCAACGGGTCCGTTAAATAGAGATTACGACGATGTTCGCCGTTATTTTGATGCTGCTAAATTAGCAATTAACGAAGCAAAAGCGTCGGGTAGTGTTAATCCTGCATTATTTTTACCAAATTTAAATGGCGATAGCCGTTATCAGCATGCTTTAGAAGTTGCTTATTTAGGCGCTTGCCAAGCCTTATGGCAGCCATTAGAAGCGCGTGAATATCACGGTGAAAGTATTGAACCTATTACTCAAATTGGTTTAGTTGGCGCAAGCGAGCAAACAATCAAAGCTGTTAATGCAATTGCTGCAGGCCAATATGCCGCGCGTGACTTGTGTGGCACCGAACCTGAGCGTATGGCTCCACCACGTTTTGCTGATTACTGCGTTGATTTATTTAAAGGCTCAAGCATTGCAGTTGACGTAATTGATGATATTGCAGCTATTGATAAAAACTACCCAATGCTAAGCACTGTTGCTCGTGCATCGTATGCAGTTGAGCGCCATCACCCACGTGTTGTTAAGCTTGAATATGTACCAGAGGGCGAAATTACTCGTACACTTATGTTTGTAGGTAAGGGTCTTGTATACGATACAGGGGGTGCAGATTTAAAAGTAGGTGGCCATATGGCAGGCATGAGCCGTGATAAAGGCGGCGCAGCTTCTGTTGCGGGCTTTATGAAAGCTGTTGCGGATTATCAGCCTAAAGGCGTTAAAGTAGTATCGTACTTGGCTGTTGTTCGTAACTCTATTGGTTCTGATTGTTTTGTGCCAGATGAAATTATTACTAGCCGCGAAGGTATCCGTGTACGCATTGGTAATACCGATGCAGAAGGGCGCTTAGCAATGGGTGACCTGCTTAGCGAAATGAAAGATTTAGCTAAAGGCGAAATAAACCCAACGTTATTTACTGTAGCTACATTAACGGGTCACGCGGCACGTGCAATGGGCCCTTACGGTGCGTATGTTGAAAATGGTCCAGCTCGTAGCGCTGGTGTTTCACGTCAAATAGCTGACCTTGGAGATTTGTGGGCCGATGGCGCTGAAGTATCGCGTTCTCGCCGTGAAGATTACGACTTTATTAAACCACGCACGCTAGCTGACGATGTTTTATCTAGCAATAACGCAGCATCTGCTGTTACTGCGCGTGGACATCAGTTCCCTATGGCGTTTATGGCTATTGTTGGTGGGCTTGATAAGCACGGTAACGACTCTGCACAACCTTTGCCTTATGTGCATATGGACATTGCAGGAAGCGGTGTTGAAGGCGGTGATTGGCAGCATGGCAAGCCAACGGCTGCATCAGTAACCAGCTTGTTTGCACGTTACTGTTTGTAAGCTAAAAACTTACATGCAATAAAAAAGCCCTGTTAATTCAGGGCTTTTTGCATTTTATGAGAACGGTATCGATTAATCTAATTTAAAACGATTAACTACGCTCGAAAGCTCTTGGCTACTTTGTTTAAGATTATCACTGGCATCGGTAAGCTGTTTAGTATTATTTAATGATTGCTCAGTTGATTGAGATAGCTCATTAATACGCAAATTAACCTCGTCGGCAGCTTGAGTTTGCTGCTCTGTGGCGCGTGCGATTTGGCTGTTCATTTCGGTAATAATTGAAACAAGTCGTTCTATTTCATTAAGTGAAGTATTGGCTGATGACGCCTGATCTACGGTAGAAACTGAAAGTGCTTGGCTTGATTTAACTGCTTCTACTGCTGCTTTTGCACCTTCTTGAAGTTTAGTGATCATGGTTTGAATTTCGTCGGTACTTTGGCCTGTACGACTGGCCAGTGTTCTTACTTCATCTGCAACAACAGCAAATCCTCGGCCATGCTCTCCTGCGCGAGCAGCCTCAATGGCAGCATTTAATGCCAGTAAGTTTGTTTGCTCCGAGATGCTTCTTATTACATCAAGTACAGAGCCTATATTATGGCTCTCGTTGGCTAAATCTTCTGTTACACGACTGACTGTTTCTATGTTGCTTGAGAGTGTTTCTATTGCTGTAATTGTTTGCGCAACCACATTTTTACCCGTTGATGCGTTTTGTGCTGCATCTTTAGCTGCTTGCTCTGCGGCTTCGGCGTTACGGCTTACATCATGTATTTGGTGAGTCATTTGCTCCATGGCAGCTGCAACTTGGGTTGAGCTATCGTTTTGAAGCTCAATAAACGAGTGGCTTGTTCTACTTGAATCATCAACTGTATGCGCATGTTCGCTTACATCGTTTGCACTTTGTGATACATGAACAAGAGACTCTCGCATTTTTAAAACAAATAAATTAAATGAGTGTGATAGTTCAGATATTTCATCGTTACCGGATTCATTTAATGTACGAGTTAAATCGCCTTCACCTTGTGAAATATCTTTCATCATATCGGCTGCTAAACGAGTAGGTATTAAAATGCTCTTGCCTATAAAGTAGCTAAGTAAAATAACAGCAATAATCATAATTGTTGCACTGACGACTATTAGATTACGTTGCTCGCTAAATGCTTCGTCAATTGAATCAAGATAAACACCTGAGCCAATAATCCATTGCCATTGATTAAAACCTTTAACAAATGCGATTTTTTCAACTGGTTTTTCTTTACCTGGTTTTGGCCATTTATAAGGAATAAATCCCTCGCCAGAGCGTTTAACTATATTAACCATATCAACAAACAATGCTTTGCCGTCAGGGTCTTTATTATTGGTTAAATCTTTTCCCTCAAGCGCAGGTTTTATAGGATGCATAACCATTTTTGGCTGGTAATTGTTAATCCAAAAGTAATTGGTTTTGTCGTAGCGCAGAGCTCTTATTGCATTAAGTGCTTGCGATTGAGCTTGTTGTTGAGTGAGAGTATTATTTTGCTCAAGGTCATAAAAGTGCTCGATTATACTGTACGCAGTTTCTACTACATTTTGTGTTTTAAGGTACTGCTCGTTTTTAAGAGAGCTATATTGGTGAGTTAGGCTGGCTACACTAAGCGCTATAAGCCCAAATACAACAATAGCTATGAGCAGCGAGAAACGTTGGAATATACTAAAACTACGTAGACTAGGCATACATTTATCCTCAAAAAGTGTGCGCTTTAGCGCATAGAATAAGCGTAGCTAAAAAAAGAGTTTAATCTAGGCTTAACGCCCATTAATGCAAAAAAAAGGCTGATTTATCAATCAGCCTTTAGTCTGTTATTACTTTACTTGCTTATTTAACATCAAAATGACGATTAAAGAAGTTTGTAATTGTTTGATGTAAGTGTGTTTGCACTTGTTTACCACGTAGGCTGTGCTTAGAGCCTGGGTAGGTCATCATTTCAAACTGTTTTTCGTTATCTTGCAGTTGTTTAAACAATTTAGTTGAATGCGTAAACAATACGTTGTCGTCAGCCATTCCATGATAAATCATTAATGGGCCTTTTAAGCCATCAGCATATGGAAATACTGCGCTGTCTTCATACCCTTTAGCATTCGTATCAGGGTGACCTAAATAACGCTCTGTGTAATGCGTATCGTATAGAGCCCAATCGGTTACAGGAGCACCCGATACGCCGGCTTGAAAGTAATCGCCTGCTTTAAACATAGTCATAAGTGCCATGTAGCCGCCGTAGCTGTGGCCATAAACACCGATGCGTTGTGGGTCTACGTAATCAAGTGTACGTAAAAACTCTACGCCTTTAATTTGATCGGCAACTTCAACCACGCCTAGGTTTTTATAAATAGCATCTTCAAACTTTTTACCACGGTTGTACGAACCACGGTTATCCAGTTGAAAAATTACGTAACCTTGTTGCGCCATGTACTGAAAGTACAAGTTTTTACTGCGCCAGCTATTCGTCACTCGTTGAGCATGCGGGCCGCCGTATACGTTAACAATAACAGGGTGCTTTTTGCCATCAGTAATGTTGCTAGGCTTAAATAAACGGTAATGCATAACTTGGCCATCTTCGGCTTTAATTGTGCCGTATTCTGGTTTTGTTAAGTCGCTTAAATAAGGAGTAAGCGGATGGTTACTATCAAGCTTATTTTCTTCAAGCCATGTAATAAATTCGCCGTTTACTTTACGAAGCGCTGCTGAGTTTGGTTTATTATCAGACGAGCTATTATCGATAAAGGTTTTGCTGTCTTTTGCTAGCACAACATTATGGTACTGACCTTTTTCGGTGATACGTTTGGCATCGCCTTTTTTAAATAAAGGCGCGCTGTATAAATGGCTTTCAAGCGGTGTATCTTTTCGACCGGCAAAGTAAACAATGCCTTTTTTCTCATCAATACCTTTTAAGCTATCAACAGCCCAATCACCTGAGGTAATTTGGCGAACAAGTTGACCGTTTGTGCGATACAGATATAAGTGTTTAAAACCGTCGCGCTCAGATGCCCATACAAAATGTTTTTTGTCTTTTAAAAACTCAAGATCAAAATGTAAGTTAATCCACGTTTCGCTGTTTTCGATTAATGCTACTTTTTGGACTTTAGTTTCGCTGTTATAAAAACGAAGCTCTAATTTATGTTGCGAGCGATTTTGCCATTGGTAAGACAGTGTATTGCCGTCTTTTAGCCACTTAGCACGCGCGATATAAATGTCTTCATCTTTACCTAAATCAATCCAATCTACTTTTTGGTCATTTAGCTTAGCCACACCGAGTTGAATTTTTACGTTATCAGTACCTGTAAACGGGTAGCGTTGGTTAAATAATTTAACTTCATCAGCGTAAATTTCGTTACGGATAGCTTCTTTTACTGGAGTTTCGTCAACGCGGGTATAAGCAATTTTAGTTTCATCACCTGACCACCAGTAACCCGTCATGCGGCTCATTTCTTCTTGAGCTACAAATTCGGCCATGCCGTTTTTAATTACGCCGCCGCCATCTTTACTAAGCTGAATCTCTTTACCTGATTCAAGCTCTAAAGCGAATAGGTTTTGCTCTCGAATAAACGATACGTAGTTACCTTTAGGTGAAAAGCGTGCATCGGTTTCAAATGTTTCAGTGTCGGTTAGTTTTTTACTTTTAGCAGAGGCTAAATCGTAATAGTAAAGGTCGCCGTTAAGTGGGAATAAAAGTGCTTTACCGTCTTTAGACCATTTGTATTCTAATATGCCTTTACCAAAAATACGTTGGCGTTCGCGGCGTGCTTTTTCTTCATCAGATAGGTTTTCTGGGCCTGAAAATAACTTTGCCGAATCAACTAGCACACGGTTGGTGTTATCTTTTAGATTGTATTCCCATAAATCGTAGCGGTTGTAGTCATCGCTTTTGCCTTGTAAATAAGTTACACGGCTGCCGTCAGGCGAAAATTTAAGTTGTACAGGTGATTTACCCGAAAGGCTCGGATCGTCAAAAATACGCTCCAACGATAAAGGTTTTGCTTGAACACTAATAGCGCCAACCATTAATGGGAGGGCTAGTGAGAGGTGTTTTATTTTTTTTAGCACAAGGTTGCCTTAGCTTATTATAAATATTGCTTTGATGGTAAAGCCAAGCGTGTGCAACTGCAACTAAATGCTATAAAGTGGCGATTATTAAAGACAAAGTAGGACATAACAATGACTAACCCTGAATTTAAACTAGCGCCAGAACTTAAACGCGACTGTATAGAGCTTGCCGATTGGCCACTGTGTAAAGTACTTTTATTGAACGACAGCCAATATCCGTGGTTTGTATTAGTGCCTAGGCAGGCTAACTTAAAAGAGATAATTGATTTATCTGAGGATGATCAAATTGTGTATTTAAAAGAGTCAGCCAAGCTAAGTAAATTATTAATGGATGTGTTTAGCCCTTATAAGTTAAACATAGCGGCTTTGGGTAATATGGTGCCGCAATTACATATTCACCATATTGCACGCTTTACTACTGATGCTGCTTGGCCTGCGCCAATTTGGGGTAAGTATCCAGCTGTGCCGTATACAGATGTACAAATTACAGAGTTAAAAAAAGCGCTGCAGTTTTAAGCTGCAACGCTTTTTTAGGGTTTAGCTAAGTTTAACTAAAACTACTTAAGCCCTAGTACTTCTTTACCTTGCTTAAACGTTACATCTACAGGGATATTTGCTTTACTTAGTTTTTCTAAGTCTTCAGCAAGTTCTTCTTTTATATCGCCATGCGTTGCAATTAGTTGATCTACTTTTTCGTAATCGCCATCACCTTGTAAGGTTAAAATTAAGCGAGAAAGCTTGGCCATTGCAATGCTCATTTTTTCCATATTAACGCGGTACAGGCCTTCTTCATTTTTAGAAAAAGCGCCTTCTTGAGCAAAAAAGTTAAAGCGGATCATATTTGCTTTACCATGCGCACTTGATGCTCCAAAACGAACTGAGCGGAATATACCCGCCATGAAGGTCGTGTAATAATCTTCAATAGTTCCTTCTGTAATTTCGCCCTTTTTAAGTAATTGCTCAATCATGTACAGGCCTAAAATGTCGGCTTTACCTTCTTCAAGCGCACTTGCGTGTTCTTGTAATGATTGACGAACAGTACCTTTACCTGTGATTGTATTTTTAATACCTAAACCGTGAGCGACTTCATGGAACATCGTATTGGCAAAAAATGCATCAAAAGTAATGTGTTTACGCTGCTCAGGTACAATTAACTGCTTTGAAATAGGTACTAAAATTTTATCAAATTTAGCACGCATCGCATTTTTAAGTTGCAGGCGACGAGTTCCTTTTTCTAACTGTACTTGCTCATCGTTTGGCAAGTTAATCGCTATTGTTTTACTACCAGCGTTTGAATGCCCAGCGTAGTAAACAACATCATATGCATTTAGGTCGGCGTCAGAGCCTGGTACTTCTTGTTTGTACTTAGCATCAACGGGTAAGCCTTTTTGAAGCTCCGGTAAAAATGCGGCAAACTTAGCTAAGCGTTCGCTCCATTTTAAATCTTTAATAAGTACGTAAGATTCATAAGCTGCGCGGTAACCAAATAATTGATCTTCATAGGTCTCAATTGGACCAATAACCACATCTACTGGGTTGTTTTTCATATCCATCCAAGCAAAGTCAGATACTTGGAAGTCATCTTTTTGTAGAGCATCAGCACGCAAGTTTAGATAGTTAGCAAACTCTTTATCGTCAGCAAGTTTGCTAGCTTGACGTAAAAGGTCAGCGGCTTTTGCAAGCTCATTAGCGTATTCTTTTGAATATGGCACGCTGTAAAGCTTACCTTGCTCATCACGCTTAATTACAGAGTAAAGGCCTGTTTTGTCTTCAACATCTGCATTGTTTAACTCTTCTTTGGTTATATCGGCAGGGTAAAACTGTGCGCCAAGAGGTTTTTCTTTATAGCTGGATAAAAACGCTTCATCGCCATTTAAACGATCCCATGGACCGTAGTTAATATCGGCAAATTTACGTACTTTGTCGTCGTTTAGTTTTGCTAAAAAAGCGTCTTTATTTTCGCCAAAAGATTGTTTCCAAAATAACTCGTCCATTATTTTTGAAGCATCAATAAGCTTTGCAACCATTGCTCGTTGGTTATCGCTTAAGTGCGATAAATCACTTTGTAAGCTAAAGTCGGTGTAAATATCTAAACGTTGGTTATTTGCATTAATAAGCTCAGGGCCTGATTGTGCACTGCTTTTTTGAGCAAGCTCTGTGGCTGTGTTGTCGGTAGAAGACGGCGCTTGTTCAGAACATGCACTAAGAAAAACGACACCAGAGAGCATAATTGCTTGGCTAATTTTATTTAAGATCATTATATTGCCTGTTAAAAAGTAAGTTTAATAATTTGTACTGCTTTAGTTAAAAGACTAAATATGTACAAACGCTTCCTTATTGTGAGTGCATTAAAGCAAAACTAAATAGTAAATAGCAAGTATTTGGCGTTGTAAGGCAAGCATGAGCGATAAAGCATTATAAATAAAAATAAACTTCTATAACTTTCTTAACTTTATCGGTAAGTTAGACAATACTAATTATATTACTAATACGAAAATTAACTGCCTGAGTTTGCAGTTACTTTACAGGCTGAACACAAAAGGACGGCAGCTTTATGTCTACAGAAAACGCTTTATTAACGATTCTAGTCGATAGAATAAATAACGATACGTTGGTTTTACCAACGCTACCTGAAGTAGCGATTAAGGTTCGCCAAGCTGCAGATAACCCTGATGTGAATTTAATGCAAATGTCAGATGTAATCTCACAAGACCCAGCGCTTTCAGCTCGTATGATAAAAGTAGCTAATAGTGCGATTATGGGACGTTCTGTAAAAGTATCTAATTTACAACAAGCAGTGACTCGCATTGGGTTGCGCCAAATTAAAAATATTGCAACGGCTATGGCTATGGAGCAATTATTTGTATCAAACAATGAGCTAATTAAAGGCTACATGGGCAAGGCTTGGCAAAAAACATTAACCGTTGCTAGCCATTCAATAACACTCATGGAGTTTTACTTAAAAAACAATAAACACACTTCATTAAATCGTGATTCAATTACATTAGCTGCGCTTGTTTACAATATTGGTGTATTACCAATTTTAACAGAAGCTGAGCGCCACCCTGAAGTGTTTGCCAACCCAAGCTTTTTAGCGCACGCAATTCAAAAGCTGAGTGGGAAAATTGGCTCGTCGATTATGCAAGCGTGGGAATTTCCTAAAGAGTTTGTTGATGTAGCTCTAAGCTGGGCAGATCCAAGTTACAAACCTGATAAAGTTAGTTACGTAGACTTTATTCGAGTAGGCGCTATTTTAGAGGGAATATTACAGGTTTCTGATAAGTCAGCAGCGCTGCAAACGTATATAGACAAAGGCGTTATACCGTCTATGCAGCTATTCACAAGTGATGAGTACAACGACATGCTAAAAGATGTGAAAAACATGTTTAGCTAAAAGTGCCTTCCTACACAACCCAAAAGGGTTAACTTGCGTTAACCCTTTTTTAGTTTTATTTTTCGGTGGTATTTTCTGTTTTAGTTTTTTCGTATCGTTTTATTCCTGCTACCCATGTTTGCAGCACGTTTGTTTTGTATATCTCGTCAACAGGCACTTTAAAGTAGTCTTTATCAATTAAAATAAAGTCGGCCCATTTACCTTTTTCTAAACTACCCACCTTAAATTCTTGATGAGCTGAATAAGCGCCACCGAGAGTAAATGCACGTAATGCATCTTCGCGGCTTAGTACTTCACTTGCGCGCCAGCCGTTTTCAGGTAGTTTGTTATGATCCATGCGTGTAATGGCTGAATACAAACCATCAAATGGATTTGCAAGCTCTACCGGGTAATCAGAGCCTGCTGCAACAACCGATCCTTGCTTTAAAAATGTTTGCCAAGCATAGGCACCGCTTAATTGTTTTTCAGTTAAGCGTTGCTCTGCCATATGCATATCAGAAGTGGCATGTACTGGCTGCATTGAAGGGATTATTTTTAACGCTTTAAAGCGAGGGATATCCACAGGCGTTACAATTTGTGCGTGCTCTATTCGGTTACGTAGTAATATACCGCCCGTTTTTTTAAACACATTTTGATAAGCATCAAGTACTACTTTATTTGCTTTATCGCCAATGGCGTGGGTATTTGCGCTAAAGCCGCTTTTAAAGCTTTGTGTAAAGAGCGCTTCGAGTTTTTCTTGTGTTTCAAGCATTAAACCATGGTGACCAGGTCTGTCTGCGTATTCTTCAATCAGAGCGGCTCCGCGAGAGCCAAGTGCGCCATCGGCGTAAACTTTAACACTGCGAATTTCCATAAAGTCATTTTTGTCGTGGTATCGGCCTGCCTTTAACATTGTATTTAAATCAGGGCTTGCACCACTTAACATTGCCACAATACGTAGCGGTAAATTACCAAGGTCGCCGCGCTCTTTGTAAACCTCCCATGTGGCTTTATCAATACCTGCATCGTGAGTAGAGGTAATGCCTAAACTTAATAAATGCTTACCTGCTGCATCTAGTGAGTCACTTATATCTTGCTTTGAAGGGGCTGGCATATGCTGGGTAATTAGCGATTCTGCTTTATCTACAAAAATACCCGTAGGATTGCCAAATTCGTCTTTAATTATTTCACCGCCTTCAGGCGCTTTTGTTTGGGCGTTAATACCAGCAAGTTCGAGCGCTTTTGAATTAACCCAAATGGCATGACTATCAACCCGCGAAAGAGCCACAGGTCGATCGCTCACTACTTTGTCTAAATCTTTAGCTGTAGGAAAGCGTGTATCAGCCCAAAGCTCTTGGTTCCAACCTCGCCCAATAATCCAACCTTGTTTGTTATCGGCAAATACTTTTAGTTTATTTGTTACTTCATCAACCGATGTTGCGCCGCGTACGTCAAGTTGCGATAAATTGTCGCCAAGGCCAATAACGTGCCCATGAGCATCAATTAAGCCAGGTAATAAGGTATTACCGTGCGCGTCAATTAGCTTGGCATCTGGGTAGCTATCTTTAAGTGTTTCGCTACCGAGCTTAACTACCTTGCCATTTTTAATAACGAGGGTAGAAAACTGCTGTACTTCACCTTTGTATAAAGGGGTATAACCATTGGCGTTATAAATTACTTTTGTTTGTGCGAGAGTGTAACTAGAACTAGCGCAAAGGCTGGCTAGTATGAGTGGTTTGATTATTTTTTTGAGTGGCATAGTTACTTAATTTTTATTGTTAATTTACTTACATTAACAAACTTGATTTTATAATACCAATGAATTGATAGACCTCATTTTAAGGCTTTTCTCTATATTAACTGTTTACAAAATAGGTAATTGATGTAATTATTTAGTATGTAAAATAATCAATAAAGCATAAGGAAACGCTATGAAAGCCCTCTATTTATTACTCCCATTAACTTCATTACTTGCGGCATGTGGATCGACACCTACTGCAGATAAAAGTGTAGAAAAGCTAAACCATACTGATGTATCAAATGCTGAAATACGCGATTATATAGATTTATCAAGTGTTGAACTGCGCGACAGGGTGAAAGACTATTGGAATATTTCCACAAGAACAGAACCACGATATCCAATAGCTGCTGCAAAAAAAGGTCTTGCAGGTTGTGTAGAACTCATGACTATTATTAATTCTGAGGGTAAGGCGCAAGGATATAAAGTAATTTCTTCATATCCTAAAGGGTTATTTGATGAAGCAGCAGCTCAATCTTTAAATACATGGGCCTGGCTGCCTACTAACGTAAATGTAGTTAAACAACCTGTACTTACGCATATCAGAATTGATTTCATGATTGATTCAATACCTGTAGGTAAAAAATATCTAAAAAATTGTCCGGCTGGCGAAACATTTCAAGTAACAGGTAAAATTAAAAAAATCTCCTACTGATGAAACATTTCAAGTAACGAGAAAAATTACAAGGTTTGAAAAAAAAAGTACTTATTTACCTCACTTTAAAGTTACTTTCGGTGTGTGTAATATTTTGGATCGAACCTTTATAAAATCTGATGGGTATGAGTTTAATACGAATATTACAAATAACTAAATAAGCATCAAGAATAAGGAAATGCTATGAAAGCTCTCTATTTATTACTCCCCTTGAGTATGATGCTAATAGCCTGTAGTTCAACGTCTGATAAACAAGTAAGCGATGAAATGCTGAGTTTTATTGATTTATCGAGTCCTGAACTGCGAAGTAAGGCAGGTGAATACTGGGATGTTGTTAAAAGAGTAGAGCCGCGATATCCGATAGAAGCTGCAAAGAAAAGTATTTCAGGTTGTGTTGAGCTTGCTACGTTAATTAATTCACAAGGTAAAGCCCAAGGGTATAAGGTTATCTCGTCTTACCCAGAGGGCGTGTTTGATAATAATGCGGCAGCTGCTGTGGGTTTATGGCGCTGGAAAGCGACAACTGAAAATACGAGTAATCAACCTGTTCTAACTTATCTCAAAATGGATTTTATGGTAAGCCCAAAACCTGCTGATGCAGAGTATTTGGCGCATTGTTCTAAAAGTAAAACCTGAACGTAATTAATAGATATAAATATAATAAGCTAGGTGTTTTTTTACCTAGCTATAAAACTACTTACTTGCATATAAGCCATATTCATTTAATGCTAATTTACCGTCTTTATCACTGTCGTAGCTTGAAAACCGTGACCACAAAGCCGGGTCTATAGCGGTTTCTGAACGTGATAAAAAACCGTCTTTATTCCTATCTAGCTTTTTAAATTGCTTTGCAATGTCGTTACTTGCGGCAAAACTAAATGTGCTAAAAATACTAAACGCCAGCAGCGTTATATAGCTAATGCTTTTCATACAAATCACTTAGTAAAGGTTGTTAGTTAGATAACTTTTAAATTCGACTAGCGAAATTTGGTTATCTTGGTTTTTGTCCCATTTTACAAAGGTGTTTAAAAGTTGTGGTTGGGGATCAAGTTCGTCATGTGTTAAATAGCCACTTTTGTCGCTATCTAGGTGATCAAAGCGTTGCTTTACATCAAGTGCCGCGGCATCAAAACTTAATAGCATTAAAATGCTTATAACAAGGGAAAGTATCTTCATGGTTTTCCTTCCAAAAGATGTATTAAAAGTTCGTGGCTAAAATAAAATAAAAAGGAAAAAAGCACTTGCCGTAATTTAACTCCCAACATTAAATCCTTTTACACACTCCCTCAGGGATTATGGCAAATGCTTTTAAATTCAGTTTACTTGTAACAAACTTAAGTAAAGCTTAATCAGTAATTACTCATTAAGGCTTAAAGCTTTCAAATTCTTTTTTTGAGACTTTTTCATCACCGTCTTCATCTAAGTCGGCAAATTGTCTCATTACTTCCTTGTCTTCCTTAGCTTCTACAATTGATATTTGCCCGTCCATATCCTTATCTAAATGGGCAAAGCGCACGTTTGTTGGCGATGCAATTACGGTGGCACTAATTGCTAAAAACATTAATGAAAAAGCGGCTATAAGTTGTTTCATAATCACGTTCCTTATTAAATGAGTTTATTGAATAAATTTTTTGAATTCATCTAGCGACAATTGCCCATCTTGATTAGTATCAATTTGTAAAAAATTCTCGTGTAGAACGGCATCTTCACCTGCTTCGGCTTCACTTAATGTGCCGTTACTGTCTTTATCAAGCTCGTTAAAAGTCGCGTGAACGTCCATTGCGTGTGCGTTAGCGCCTAAAAAGCCTAAAGCCAGTAATGATGAAATTACTAAAATGCGTTTGTTCATAATTATTTCCTTATTGATTAAAGTTATTACTCCTACTACAAAAATGATGCCAAAAATAATTGTTGTTAATTTTCAAGTGTTTATATTTTTAACTTGAAAGAGGTGGGAAGTTTTTACGGGGTTTATTGTAATTTTTGTGTGCCTTTTGCAACACTATGTAGTGAGATTAAAGGTAGGGTTTAAAAATCAATGGTTTACGTTGTCTCTATTTGGCGACACATTGTTTTTGTAGCGCTGGCTGTTAATCGTATTAAATATAATTGCTGGTTCAGCTAGTGTATAAGGTAAGCACTTAATAATAGAACGCTTAACTTAAAAGGACTAAACGAAATGCCAGCAACCATAGCTAAAAAATACCATGCAATGCTTAACTGGCGGCCTAATTTAATTGGGCAATTTGCAATGAGTATGCTGCTTTCGTTACTCCCGCTTTCTATAGTGGTGATTGTATTTTTAAATGCGCTTAACAAGCAATTAGCAGTGACTCAAAGTATCGTGAGTAACAACTACCAAGTTACCAAATCGTTTAACACTCTAAAACAAGAACTCAACAGCCTTGAGCGCGCCACTAGGCAAAACTGGGTATTAAAAAGCGAATCGTTAGATAAGCTCATTGTCGATAAATGGCAATCATCCCTGCAAAGTATTGATGAACTTAAATTTGTTAACACGGATAAAGATTACACCTACCAATGGCAACGCTTATATGTCACCTTACAAACAGCGCATGTAGAGCTTGTTGAGCAAAAACAACAGCAAGCGGAGCTATTTGTGCCAGTGAGCGATTTAGTTGCTGAGCTTACTTTATGGTTACGTGATAAAAATGAAGCGCAAATTACCAATAACCAAAATGAGCTTACAAGCCTACAAACTTCATTTATAAACTGGCTGGTGGCACTTATTCCGCTTACTTTAATTGTTGGTGGTGGTTTTTTATGGCGTATAAGTGGGCGACTAAAAGGGTTAACTACAGTTATTGATAAACTAGGGCAGGGGCATTGGCAGCAAAAAATATCTGTGAAAGGCTCCGCTGAGCTAGTTGAGCTAGGAGAAAAACTCCAATGGGTGCAAGAGCAACTTCATATGCTTGAGCAGCAAAAAGATACCTTTTTACGCCATGTTACCCATGAGCTAAAAACGCCGCTTGCTTCAATGGTCGAAGGCACTGATTTACTAACTGATGAAATAGTAGGCCCAATTACTGCTGAGCAAAAAGCAGTGCTTGAGCTTATTAGCCAATCTATGGTGCGCCTTCGTACAATGATTGACAGCCTGCTGAGTTATAATGCGATTCGCACCAGTAAAGACAGCCTAAGCGAAGTTGAGTTTAGCTATCTTATTAATAAAATTAATAGCCATTTTGAACATCGCTTAAGTGCGCGTCAGCAAGCTCTACAGTGGCAAAATAACTTACCTAATAAACAGCTTGCTTTGCCTAGTGAGCTTATTGAGATGATTTTAATTCAGCTTATTTCAAATGGCTTAAAATTTTCACAAGATAAGCAAAGCGTTACTATTAATTTAGCGCTTGAGCAAAACCAACTTTGTATTGCTGTACTTGATAAAGGATGCGGTATTAAAGAGCAAGAAAAAACTCAAATTTTCAGCGCATTTTATCAAGGTAAACACAGTAAAAATGTTACGCTGCAAGGCAGTGGGCTTGGCTTAACTATTGTGAAAGAGTCTGTTGAACAGCTAAGAGGTACACTTACTGTTGAGCATAACGAGCCGCATGGTTGCCGGTTTTCAATTAAAATTCCCATAACAAAAAATCTAGGAGTTAATTAACATGCGCTTGCGTTTAATCGCTATTTTATGTGTGCTCAGTAGCAGCATGGTTATATCAGGTTGTGAAATTAATAATGGGCAAGAAGAGCGTGTGTCAATTACACCTGCACCTGTGGTCGATACCAAAATAACGAATGACAAAAACAGTAAACCTAGTCCAAAACCCAGACCAAAAATTGAACCAAGCTATCCGCCTGCAGAGCAAGTTATTGCATGGCACGCTAATCAGTGTGGCGGATTTAAATTGGTGCCAAAAAAAGATATTTTTACAGGTGAAAACGATCTTAAACGTTTTTTTAAATTTATGTGCTTAAACATAAATGATGATCCAAATACGGTAATGACTAAGTTGCTAAAACTCGATTTAGCTTACTTTTGGCCAGATGATATAAAGCAATATTTATGGCTTCAAAAGCAGCAAGTGACTATGCAAATAAATGCTAAAAAAGAGCAGCAAGCACTTAACAATAAAATGCAAGAAACCCTCTCATCGTTAGCAACTATTGAGCAGCAGCTTTTACTACGAGAAGAAACTAAGGAGCAGTAACTATGGCAGCAACTAAAGTTCAAGGTGCAAAAGTATTACTCGTTGACGACGACGCTAGCTTATTAAAACTGCTCGCTATTCGTATCGAATCAAAAGGATACGAAGTAACGACCTGTGAAAGCGGCTTAACCGCACTACAAATACTTAAAAGCCAAGTGTTTGACGCCGTAATAACCGACCTACGTATGGATGAAATGGATGGCATGGCACTGCATCGTCAGTTGCAAAGCCGCTACCCTGCATTACCTGTCATTATGATGACAGCGCATGGCTCAATTCCTGATGCCGTAGAGGCAACTAAGCAGGGCATTTTTGCATTTATAACTAAACCTGTAGATAAAGATGAGCTATTTGACAGCCTTGCTAAAGCGATAGAAATACATGGTGTTAATGCAGATGAAGCAGCACCTAAAAGTAATATAGTTACGCGCAGTGGTGCAATGCTGCACTTGTTAGAGCAAGTAAAACTACTTGGGCCAACGCAAGTTAATGTATTGATTTCGGGGGCTAGTGGTACAGGTAAAGAGCTACTCGCACAGGCTATCCATCAACATAGTCATGTAAGCGGTGGCCCTTTCGTTGCAATTAACTGCGGCGCTGTACCAGGGGAGCTTTTAGAGTCTGAATTATTTGGTCATAAAAAAGGCTCTTTTACGGGCGCAATTAAAGATCACCAAGGCTTGTTTCAACAAGCTGAGGGCGGCACGCTATTTTTAGATGAAATAGGCGATATGCCACTTAACTTGCAGGTTAAGTTACTGCGCGTATTACAAGAAAAAACAATTCGCCCCGTAGGCTTTCAAGAAGAAATAGCAATCGATGTACGTATTGTATCGGCAACACATAAAAATCTTCCTGAAGCTATTTTAAACCAGCAATTTAGAGAAGATTTATACTATCGCTTAAACGTAGTTAATTTAAAATTACCGCCACTGTGTGAACGCCGCGAAGATATAAGCTTATTAGCACAGCACTTTAGTGCAAGTATTGCTAAGCGCATGAAGCAAACTGAAAAACACTTTGCAAGCGATGCTATGCATGCGCTTGTGCGTTACGACTGGCCAGGTAATATCCGCCAACTACAAAACGTAGTAGAGCAGGTTGTAGCATTAACGCCAAGCGATGTTATTTCAGAGCACTTAGTATTAGCTGCGCTAAATAGTAACGAAACAAACGTAGAACCATTATCACTAAACGACGCTAAAAAAGAGTTTGAGCGCGACTATGTAATTAACACTTTAAAAATGGCAGGTGGTAACGTAGCCGAAGGCGCTAAGCTTGCCAAGCGCAATCGCTCAGATTTTTATAAGTTGATTAAAAAGCATAATATTGATGTTGATAATTTAGGTTAAGGAAAAGCATGCAGTTATTTATGGTGTATTTAGGTGGCCGGATTCAAGGTTGCCACATTGAAATGCATGATATTCGTTTTGTTGTAGGGCAAAACATCGAGCAAACTTATACAAAGTTAAAAAGCCAATGGGTAGGCGACAGAAGTAGTGTTCACATGGATAGCTACATGGCAATTAATGATATTGATGGCTTTAAAGTAGAGATTGTTGATACGTACGTTGAACAAAATAAACAACTCTATTTTGTAAATTTAGGCGCTTACAGAAGTGATTCTATGGCTGAGCAACACGACTTTGCACTGTATGTTGCAAGCAGTAGCCATGAAGCTAAAGAGCGGGCTAAAAGCGATTTGCTAGCAGGGCTTAGCCATATTCATAAAGATGATTTACATGACGTAGACGATTGCTTTGCCATTGATTTACTCGACAGCCAGCTAAACATTAAGCTCACGCCCAGCGGTATATCGCAGCCTATAAAGCCAGACTGGTTTGGCTATCACATACTTTAAATTATAATAAGTAGCTAAAACTGAGTAGGATTAAGAGTCCTGCTCGTTTTGTTCATCCTTTTCGCTTTTAGCCGCCATTTTAAACGCCACAATAACCAATCCAAACATAGCAAACGGCAGTGCTGCTAACATGTATTCAACCACATTACTGTCTTGAAAGTTTGCTTGTAGTAAAAAGTGACCCGCCACACACATTAAAATAACCACTAATAAAATGGGTAGTAACATAAGTTCTTTTTTTGATGAATGGTTTTTCATTAATTGTGAGGCTATAGCTGAAAATAATGCGCCATTGTAATGAGCTTACTTAAGCTTGGCAAACACCGCAGAATTTTTTAATTAATGTTATGATTAGTATCAAACAATTTTATTAATGTTTATGGGAATAAAGTGAAAAGTAACTTAAAACAAGTCTACCTCGTTGGTGGTGCAGTGCGCGACAAACTGCTAAATATAAAATCAAAAGATAACGATTATGTAGTGATTGGTGAAACACCAAAAACGATGGAATCGCTTGGTTTTGTACCAATAGGTAGCGACTTTCCGGTTTACTTGCACCCAAAAACAAAAGAAGAATATGCACTTGGGCGCACAGAGCGTAAAAGCGGCAAAGGCTATACTGGCTTTGTGGTTGATGCCAGCCCAACGGTAACGCTCGAAGAAGATTTAGCAAGACGCGATTTAACCATAAATTCAATGGCGCTTGATGAACACGGTAACATTATTGACCCATTTAATGGCCAAACTGACTTACAAAATAAAACACTGCGCCACACCACTGAGGCATTTGTAGAAGACCCTGTTCGAGTACTGCGTATTGCCCGTTTTTTAGCGCGCTATGGCAGTGATTGGCGTATTCACCCAAGTACGTATGCATTAATGCGCGAGCTTAAAAATAAAGGTGAGCTAAATCATTTAGTACCTGAGCGCGTGTGGCTTGAAACTGAAAAAGCACTGGGTGAAAAGCACCCTGAGCTTTATTTTGAAGCACTGCAAGGCTTAGGTATTTTTCCAGAACTTGAGCGCATGGTTAATGTACCGCAACCGGCAAACCATCATCCTGAAGGTGATGTATTTGTACATACTATGCTGGTACTTAGACGTGCAGCTGATTTAAATTTTAACTTAGAAACTCGTTTTGCAGCCCTGACTCATGACTTTGGTAAAGCACTTAGTTTTAAAAAGTATGGAAATTTACGTGGGCACGAACGCGAAGGTGTTGCAGTTATTGAGGCGTTTTGTGAGCGCTTAAAAGTACCTAATCGTTTTCGCGATGTTGGTGTACTCACCAGTGATAACCACACGCTTTGCCATACGGTCGATCAACTAAGGCCGCAAACCATTCATAAGCTAATAGTGACTAACTTAAATGCGTTGGTACACCCAGAGCGTTTTACAGCGTTTACCCAAGCATGCCAATGCGATGCACAGGGGCGTGGTGAAACATTGGTTGATAAGCGATATCCACAAGCAGCTAAACTGAGAGCAATTCATACTGAATTGCAAAAAATGGATAAAAAGCAGATAGTGCAAAATGCACTTAAAAATGGCAAAAAAGGCCCTGAAATAGGCGAAGAAGTAAAACTTGCAGAAATAAACTGCATTAAAGCATTTTTAGAACATGAGAAGTCCCAAGCGTAATATAATTAGACTAAGTAGTGCGATACGCCTTGGTTTTTAGTCGCGTCGTGCTTTCTTAATTCTTTGTAGTTAGTACTTCTTGGTTTTACACTTTCAGGCTCAGGTTTTTTAGAGGGCCTGTATAAGTCAAAAATAAAGTCTAGTTCTTCACGCTCTAGTGATGGTTTCATGAGTATTCCTTCAATTTAATACTTTAATATGATGTAGGGTATGGTCATTCGACTGAATTAAAAGTGAATAGTTACATTTGAAGTTGTACTAAATTGTAACCGGCAGGTTTTGAGGGATGAGAGGGGTTTATTTGTTAATTTATATGGAGTTAAGGTAAATTAAAGTAACTCTTTTTAACTAAAAATATACAGCTGAATTTAACTTATTGCGTACTTACTATTTGCATATAATGCTGTGGCTATAAATATAACGGTACAAATATAACGGTATAAATACAGCCTTAACCATTTACTAACGGCAGTGTTACGGTAAATACGACACCATCACCTTGTTCGTTGTTTTGCGCTGTTACACTGCCTTTATGGTAGTCGCACACCAGCCTTACAATATAAAGACCTAACCCCAAATGTGGCTGTTGCTGCATTTGCTGGCTACGTACCGACACCATAGAGTCAAAAATATGCTCAGTTAATCCTTCGGGTAACGCGGGGCCTGTGTTACTCACTGTTAATATTGCTTTATTTTCGCTTTGCTTAAGGCCTACATTAATAGCTGTATTGGCCTCACTAAACTCCAGCGCGTTATTAATAAGTTTATCAAGCAGCTGAGCTATAAACTCCGGTGCACCCTGCATAGGTAATTTGTTTTGGCATACATCAAGCGTAAATAACTGGTTTAGGTAAGTAAGCTGATAGCCTTGCATGCAGCCATTTATTACTTTTTGTAAATCAAAAGGTTCAGGTTCGTTGCTTTGAATGCTTTGCTCAAGGCGAGTGGCTTCGCTCATGGTGGTTATTATTTTACCTAAGCGTTCAACGCCTTCGCTGGCGCGATCGAGGTATTTTTGACTCAGCTCGTTCTGTGGCAAGCTTTGTAAGTTCTCGAGTGACGAGCGTACTACGGCAACAGGCGTGCGCAGCTCATGTGACAACCGCGACGACATATTTTCTAAGTAATCGGTATAGCCACCAAGTCGACTAACAATGTTTGAAAAACTACGCGACAGATCGCCAATTTCATCGTTAGCATCGCTGTAATTAATACTGCCGGTAACACGCCCTTGTGCATCAATTGCTTGCTCAGCTGTATCGCGCAGCCGCCTAATTCGGTTCGATATACGTGAGGCAAAAAAGAACAAGGTGACAGTACCAATTAGCATCACAGCTAAAATAACGTTAAAGAGTTTTTCGAGTGATTTATTACGCAGCGTACGTACGCCGTTTGTGGTTTCCTCTGCTATTACCGCGCCAATTACTTGATCTTGAATCCAAATAGGGTAAGCGGCCGATAAAATAACGGCTTTGCTGTCAGGGGTTAAGCGCCAAGACGATGCAGGTTGGCCTTTTAATGCCTTTGCTAAGTGCGTGCCTTGCATAGAAGCTACATCGTGCAGGGTATCTAAAAACTCGTTTTCTGGGCGCGTTAATATTTTATAGTAAATTGGGTGCAAGTAATTTTGCTCAAAGCGCTGCCACCACGTCTCGGGAGCCTGGTTAGCAAGTCCATCAGCCCATACGCCATCGGCATTTTGAATAGTGCCGGTTTGTGCCAATACCCGATGATGATTATCGACTACCCAAATACGGCTGCCACTGTGGCCCATGCCTTTTAAAATACGGCTGATTTCTGGGGAAGGTACGAGTACCGAGCCTAAATCGTTTGGGTTATTTAAGTTTGAGGTCGACATTATTTTAGGCTCTAACAATGCCTCTTTACTATCAATGTCAACAATGGCAAAGCCAAGTTTGTTGCCCAGCATGTTAATAGGAAAGCGCAGCTCTACGTTATAACCTGATTCGGTACTTTCAAAATAACCCTGAATTTTTGTAAAAGGTATTTTGGTTTTAGCATCAAACGCATTAACCCAACCGTTTTGGCGCGGGGCAATAATGTAGGTATTAAATTGGCCGTCAGGCGTTTTTAGGCCAATTTTTAAATAATCATTATTGGTAATACTTAAGCTATTTTTAGCGCGATAGATAAGCGTGTCGTCAGTTACTTTAAATAGCGCATATAAGTAGTTATCAAATTTTCCCACCATGTGATCAAACGACAAGTCGCTGGCTTTATGAGTACTGTTTGTTTTTTGTAAGTAGCGTTTATCGTAATGCCAAAATAGTGGTTGGTAGCTGTCCCAATCGGTGAGTTTACCGTCTAATTGAATAGGGTTTTTAAGATTATAAGCGTATAAATCGCGCCCTTTTACTACTTGGTCTAAAAAGTTGGTTTGTTCGTCAAATAATGCGGGGCGCTCATGTAATGCAGTGGCAAGGGCTCGAGTGGTGCCTACGAGGGTTTTTTCTTGGCCTTGGCGTAAAAACTTTTCCATTTCCCATACGTACTCGTAGCCAAGCCACGGTAGCAAAAACAAAAAACATGAAAGTAATATAAATTTACTGCGCAGGCCAAATCGTAGCATTAGTGTTGTTCCCACCTGTAGCCCATGCCATACACGGTATCTATACAATCAAAGGCGTCATCGAGTGCTACAAACTTTTTACGAATACGTTTTACGTGCGAGGTAATTGTGCTGTCGTCTACGTAAATTTTTGCATCGCTCATTAATTCGTTACGGCTTTTAACATGGCCGGGTCGCTGGGCGAGTGAATGCAGCATCCAAAATTCGGTTACGGTTAAATCAACGAGTTGTTGTTGCCAAAATACCTGCATACGTTGCGTGTCGAGCGTTAACTGCCCGCGTGTTATAAGTGCATTTGCATCAGCGGGTTGTTCAAGTGCTTCCATTCGGCGAAATAGTGCACCAATACGTGCAGCCAAGTGAGCCAAGCTTATATCTTTTGTTAGGTAGTCGTCGGCGCCCATGCGCAGGCCGCATACGGTATCTATTTCGCTATCGCGGGCGGTTAAAAAAATAATAGGCAGTGTTTTAGAAAGCGAACGCAATGTTTGGCACAGTAAAAACCCCCCATCTATTTCATGGCCTAGGCCAATATCAACAATGGCTAAATCGGGTAGGGCATTTTTAAATTCAGCTTCTGCGCTGACGCGATCTGCAAAGCCACTCACTTGGTAGCCCTGTGCGCTAAGCATCTCTATATAGTTTTCGCGGATTGCGGGTTCATCTTCAACGATGGCTATTTTTTTCATTCTAATCATTATCCTATCGGCTCTGTTGTGCACTATAACGAAGTTTTTAAGCTAAGTACGCTTAAAAAGGCAATTGCCATTTTTTTGCCACAATTGCTCAGCAGTTTGCCATTTTTGCTCCCCTTTGTTGCCACTTGAACTTGTTTTAATAGAGCCATCAAAACAAAACATCACAAATTTAAAGTAAGTTTAAGGATAAAATCATGAAGAAGACATTAATTGCGTTAACACTGATTGCTAGTTTTTGTACTCCAGCAATTGCTTCAACATCTAACACACCATCAAAAGAAGCCCATAAAGAAACGGCTATTGGTTTAGGTGCAGGCGCTATTATTGGCGGCGTAGTAGGCGGGCCAATTGGTGCGTTTATTGGGGCATTTGCCGGTGGCTTAATAGGCGATTCAAAAGTAGCTGATAACAAAATTGCAGAGCAAGAGCGTGCCATTACGGTAATGAAAGAAAAAACCAGCGATTACCAACACGTACTTAACCACAACAATATGTTAGAGCAACAGTTAGAGGTACTTGCCAATCAAAATGAGCAATTAACTCAAGTTCAAATTAATAACTTATTGGCGATGACGGTGCAATTTAAAACAGGTTCAAGTGTTATTGCTCCGCATTTTGCACTGCAGTTAGACCAACTCGTTACACTTTTAAACAACCAACCACAACTCGCGCTTGATTTAAGTGGCTTTGCCGATCAGCGCGGCGATGAGCAAGCTAACCTTTTACTTTCTAAAGCGCGTGTAAATGCGGTGCAAAGCTATTTAATAAAACACGGTGTGAGCCACAAACGCTTGAGCACGCAGGCATTTGGTGAGCAACAAACATTAGCTAACAGCAACACGGTGGAAGATAACTTTTTTGATAGACGCGTAACGCTTACCACTCGCTCAATGAATAGTGTAAATGGCCAAACGGCGAGTAACTAAACCTAACTGAATTTAAGTAAAGCTAAGCGTTCGATGGAGTGATTTATGTTGATATTGAGTAAACCAACCAAAGTGCTTACCCTTAAATGGGTAAGCCTTTTTATACTAAATATATTTGTGATGTTAGCAAGCTTTAAAAGCCATGCACAATCACCCAAGTTAGAGCTTTTTGATAGCAATGGTGCACCAGCAGGCCCCGCAATAATATTAAAAAGCGACGCCAATATGACCTTAACTGGCCTGATTAATCACGTTGTAGTAACGCAAACCTATCAAAACGAAAACCCGTTTGCAGTTAATGCGCGCTACGTTTTTCCATTGCCTGATGAAAGCGCCGTGCATGCCATGACCATGCACATTGGTGAGCGAATCATTAAAGGCCAAATTGATAAAAAAGTGGAAGCCGAAAAGAAATATGAGGAGGCTAAAAAAGCAGGTAAGCAGGCGGCCCTTGTACGCCAGCAACGCGCTAATATGTTTATTACTAATGTGGCAAACATTGGCCCAGGTGAGCAAGTAATTATTGAGCTTGAGTATCAAGAAATAATTGACTACAGCAGCGGCACATTTGCTATTAGGTTTCCTACTACCATTACACCGCGTTATCACGCTATTAGTGGTGAAGTTGAGCAAAGTAATACCGAAAAAACAGCATTTAATCCAGCGCCAACAGGCTGGTTAAGCCCTGTTTACAGCACTCAAAATATCACTCAAGATAGTACTCAAACTGATAACGTACCAAGCAGCCAATTTAGTTTAAACATTGATATAGACGTCGGCTTAGAACTGGTGGATATCAATTCTAAGTTTCATAATGTTGATGTACAAAACACTGCGTTTGGGCAATATAAAATAGCGTTAAATGAGACAAATGCAGTTAATCGCGACTTTGTGTTTGAGTTTAAACCGCTGCAAAAAGAGCAAGCTCAAGCTGCATTTTTTACTCAGCAGTTTGAAAATGGCGACCGATACGGGCTTGCTATGCTAATGCCTCCAGGGGATCACTTTACACAAACGCAGCGATTACCTCGCGAAATGGTATTTGTCGTTGATACGTCTGGCTCGATGCACGGGCAATCTATGGAGCAAGCTAAAAAAGCCTTGTTTTATGCGCTTTCATTACTTGATAGCGACGACAGTTTTAATATTATTGGTTTTGACAACATAGTGACTCCAATGAGCGATAAACCACTAATAGCCAGTGACTTTAATTTACGCCGTGCAGAGCGATTTATTTATAGCCTAGCAGCCGACGGCGGCACTGAAATACAAGGTGCGCTTAATGCCGTACTTGATGGCAGCGAGTTTGATGGTTTTGTACGCCAAGTTGTATTTTTAACTGATGGCAGTGTAAGTAATGAAGACGTATTGTTTAAAAACATTCAAAGTAAATTAGGCGATAGCCGCTTATTTACGGTAGGTATTGGCAGCGCACCTAACAGCTTTTTTATGCGCCGAGCGGCAGATGTAGGTAAGGGCTCATTTACGTTTATAGGCAGCACAAGCGAGGTACAACCTAAAATGCAGCAGTTGTTTGATAAGCTTGCACATCCGGCTATTACTAATTTGGCGCTAAGCGATGAAAGCGGTAACAACTTAGATTTTTGGCCATCACCACTACCTGATTTATATTTTGGCGAGCCTATCATGGTCGCTATAAAACTTAATAATGCTAAAAGTGTGGTACTTGCTGGGCAAACAGCACAAGGGCCTTTAAGTATTAAATTAAGTACACAAAATAGCTCAAGCGCTCAAGGTATAGCAAAACTGTGGGCGCGCCAAAAAATTAAGTCATTACTTTTATACAACGAGCAAAATACCGTTAAAGATGAAGTACAGGAGCTTGCACTTACTCATCAATTACTTAGCCCGTTTACTGCTTTTATAGCGATTGAACAAACTCAAATAAAAGAAGTGGCAGAGCAAACGGCGCAAGCTACTAATGCAGTACCACAAGGTATGGCGATGCGTTTACCACAAACAGATGGGCAAAGTAGGCTGCACATATTATTAGGCTGTATTTTATTATTAGGATTTGGCGCTCTTAAATTTAAACACAGAGCGAATCCCTAAATGAAAAGAGACTTAAAATGAAAAGGTGGCTAAGCGTGGGCTTACTAATAGCTGGGCTTGGATTATTTGGTCACGGTACTTATATGCAGGCAAAAGCGTGGCTTGCTCAAGTATTAATTGAACAGGCATGGCAAGAGGCACTTAAATCACCCGGGATTAAAGTAAGGCCGTGGTATTACGCCGACAGCTACGTTACTGCAAAGCTTGATTGGCCAAGCCATAATAAAACATTAAGCGTATTGGCTGGAGCGAGTGGTCGTAATTTAGCATTTGCGCCTAGCCAATTTTTACCCGCAGGGGAGCTTGGCGGAAAAGAATTTGGAAACGAAAAAGGCGCGCTAATAGCAGGGCATAACGACACCCACTTTGCATTTTTACAAAACGCAAAAGTGGGGGAAGCGTTTACTTTGCAGCTGCAAAGTGGGGTGATACAAAATTATAAAGTAACGGGGATTGAGGTTATTCATCAATCCCAAAACTCATTTTTACAAACACCTGGGCTGTATTTGCTTACCTGTTATCCTTTTGATTCGCTTGCCTCGGGTACTGATTTAAGATTGCTTGTATCTGCGCAAATGTCTTCGCCCGATTCGCTAAGCGGTATATCAACCACGAGCTCTTGATGGCGCTGGCTTATCATTACGCCAATAAATACCACAAATATGCTCAGCCATTGCCAAACGTTGAGCACTTCGCCCAAAATAATAGCTGACAAAATAAGTGTAAAAATAGGAATTAAATTAGAGTACGCAGCAGCGGTTAATACCGATACTTTACTAATTGCATAGTTGTACATGCCATACCCGCCAAGAGTTACACACGAGCCTAAATACAAAATGCTCATAAGCGCGGTTAAGTCGTGTTGGTTTTCGCTTGGTAGGTCGATAAAAAACAAAAATGGCGCAAAAAACAAGCTGCCGCTAATACCTTGCAACGCAATTAAAGTCAGGGGCGAGTAGCGATTAGCTAAATGTTTAATACTTACGGTATAAAATGCAGCGCACACCATAGCCATAAGCTCTAAAAAGTTACCCAACAACGGATTAGGTGCCTGCTCAGAATTGGGTGAAAGAAGCGTAAGTAAAATACTGCCGCCAATACACAAAGTAAAACCGACCACGATGGATTTACTTATGTATTCTTTAAGCAATAAAAAGGCAAGCAGAGCAATAATAATAGGCAAGCACGACACAATAACACCGGCCTGCGAGGCTGACGTGTATTCCATTGCATGGCCTTCAAATAAAAAGTACAAGCAAGGCTCAGCAAGCGACATACCCACTAAATACTTCCAGTCACCTTTTAAATACTCAAACCGAATAACGTAGCGCCATAAACAAAGCGACAAAACTAACGTGGTGAGCATGCGTAAAAATATTACCAATGCAGGGTCGTAAATAGCAATGGCGTATTTGAGCGCTATAAAAGAGCTGCCCCATAAAAAGGTGGCAATAATTAAACATAAACTGGCAGGCATAGAGAGTAATTTACATAATTTAATAAAATCAGATCCTAGCATGAATATTTTTAACTTGTTCAAAAATACCGAGCTGGTATAAATTAATTCATCTTTAATTAATCAGTAGCAAAAAGCACATGCACATGCAAAGGGAACAGGTAATAGTTGTAAAGCTTGGTACAAGCGTACTTACTGGCGGCACCGATAAACTAGATAAAGCACACATGGTTGAATTAGTACGCCAATGCTGCGAGCTTAAAAAGCAAGGCCACCAGGTTGTTTTAGTATCGAGCGGCGCGGTAGCTGCTGGGCGCGAACAACTATTAAAACCCTGTGGCAGGAGCTTAATTGATAAACAAATGCTTGCTGCAATTGGACAAGGTCAACTTATTCATATTTGGCAGAGCTTATTTGCTTTATATGGGGTAAATGTAGGGCAAATGCTGCTAACTCGCGCTGATGTAAACGACAGAGAGCGATACCTTAATGCCCGCGATACACTCACAGCATTATTAAATTACGACGTTGTGCCTATTATTAACGAAAACGACGCAGTCGCTACCAGCGAAATAAAAGTAGGCGATAACGATAACTTATCGGCACTTGTCGCTATTTTGGCTAATGCTAATAAATTATTACTGCTAACCGATCAAGAAGGGCTATTTACCAGCGATCCGCGCACCAATGCCAATGCTACCCTCATTGGTGAAGTTACACATATAAACGATGAATTACGCCAACTTGCTGGTGGCAGTGGTACAAGTTTAGGCACTGGCGGCATGGCAACTAAACTGCAAGCAGCTGACATTGCAAGGCGCGCAGGCGTTGAAGTTATTATTGCTAAAGGCGCAGGTAAAAACGTTATTTTAAAGTGCATGAGTGACGAATTACCAGGCACTCGTTTTTTAAAACTCACCGCCCCAAAAGATGGCCGTAAAAAATGGTTACTAGCCGGGCCTAAAAGTACCGGCCAAATTGTTATAGATGCAGGTGCTATTGGCGCCCTTCAAAATAAAGGCGCTAGCTTACTCGCTAAAGGCGTTACTAATGCATTTGGACGTTTTGAACGCGGTGATTTAATTGATTTAATAGATAATAAAAATCAAGTAATTGCACGGGGCTTAACGCGCTTTAGTAGCACCGAGGTAAATAAAATAAAGGGTGCGCATTCTAGTCAAATAGGCCTATTACTCGATTACGATAGTGGCGCAGAAGTACTTCATAGGGATGATATGGTCTTGCTATAGAAGCACTTTTATTAAATTAAATTACTTGAGTGTAATTCTCGCAGTATTACACTTTTTTGATTGTAAATTTGTGCTAAAATCTGGCTCCTTAAATTGTTGTAAGCAGAGCGCAGAACATGAAATTAGTTCGTTGGTTTTTAGGTTGTATAATCTTATTCTTTAATTTTGTATTTACTCCTCGCAGTAAAAAGCGTGCAAGCGACGAGCAAGCACAGCTTGATCAGCAAACCTCACAATTTAAACTGTATCAATTTAAAGCATGCCCGTTTTGTGTAAAAGTACGTCGCGCTATTAAACGCGAAGGCTTAAACATAGAAACGCGTGATGCAAAAGACAATGAGCAATATCGTCAAGAGCTATTAGAGCAAGGCGGCAAAGTTAAAGTGCCTTGCCTGCGTATAGAGCAAAACGGCCAAGTACAATGGCTGTATGAATCAAACGATATTATTGCTTACTTAAACAAAGTAGCTGCATAAACCACTTTTACTATCTCACTTATTTAAAGAGAATATACCATGACAATTCGCACCCGTGTTGCCCCGTCGCCAACTGGTGACCCGCATCTTGGCACCGCTTATATCGCCTTATTTAACTACTGTTTTGCTAAACAACAAGGCGGTGAATTTGTACTTCGTATAGAAGATACAGACCAAGTACGTAGCACGCCAGAGTCTGAACTTGCGATTATGGATAGCCTACGTTGGTTAGGGCTTGAGTGGGATCATGGTCCTGATGTGGGTGGCGAATTTGGTCCTTACCGTCAATCTGAGCGTAGCGATTTATATAAAAAATACGCGCATCAGTTAGTTGACGATGGTAAAGCGTTTTACTGCTTTGCAACAAGCGAAGAGCTTGATCAAATGCGTGAAGAGCAAATGGCAGAAGGCCTACGCCCTAAATATGACGGTCGTGGTTTAAACCATACAGATGAAGAAATTAAAGCAAACTTAGCTGAAGGCAAACCTTACGTTATACGTATGAAAATCCCAAGCGAAGGCACATTTAAGTTTAACGACTACCTACGTGATGAAATTGAGATCCCGTGGGAAAACGTAGACATGCAAGTACTTTTAAAAGCAGATGGTTTTCCAACGTACTTTTTAGCGAACGTAGTTGATGACCACCATATGGAAATTAGCCATATTTTCCGTGGTGAAGAATGGATTAACTCAGCGCCTAAGCTATTAAAGCTTTATGAAGATTTTGGTTGGGAAGCGCCAGTACTTGGTCACTTACCGTTATTACGTAACCCAGATAAATCAAAGCTGTCTAAGCGTAAAAACCCAACGTCTATTAACTACTATAAAGAAATGGGCTACCTGCCAGAAGCCGTGCTTAACTATTTAGGCCGTATGGGTTGGTCAATGCCTGATGAGCGTGAAAAATTCACACTCAATGAAATGATTGAAAACTTCGACATGAAGCGCGTATCGCTTGGTGGTCCAGTATTCGACGTAGATAAATTAAGCTGGTTAAACGGCATGTGGATCCGTGAAAATCTAACCGACGAGCAGTTAATTCAGCGCTTTGTTGATTGGAAGTTTAACGGCGAAATGTTAGCTAAAATATTACCAGAAGTTAAAACACGTATTAATACGCTGTCGGATATGGTTGAGCTTGCAGGGCACTTTGTAGGTGGTATTCCAACTTACGATCCTGCGCTATTAACAGCCGGAAAAGCAGACGAAAACGTGATTCGCCAAGCGCTACAATTTTTTGTATGGCAGCTTGAAGGTTTACGTAGCTTTGAAAAGCCCGCTATTTTTGCAATTGCAAAAGAAGTGGCTACATTCCACGAGCTTAAGATTAAAGACTTTTTAGAGCCAATATTTGTTGCAATTACTGGCAAAACATCAAGTACGTCAGTGCTTGATGCAATGGAAATATTAGGGTCTGACTTATCACGTGCTCGTTTGCGTGTAGCACTTGCCCATTTAGGTATTTCTAAAAAGCAGGCTAAAAATATAGAGCGTGCGTACCGCGAATACCCAAGTACATAATTATTAAACGTACTTTTAAAAGCCGAGCTTTATTAAGCTCGGCTTTTTTGTGTTTAATCATTTTATATTAGTTTTATTGGCTATATGTCATGGTGTTTTAGTCTCGTTTAAAACCATAGTGAGACTTAGTCCAATGCTACAATACGGCATATAAACTCATAGGAGGCAGTATGATTGCAACCGTTAAAAACAAAGCTATTTTTAGCAGCAATACATTTTCGATAAACCTTGTTACTTACCCAACTAATCACAGCGTAATGAACCATATTGACCCTGTGCAGCAAGGGCGCTATTACAAGCTCAACTTTGTATTAGAAAAACCTAAAGCGGGTGGGGTATTTAAATGCTCAAAATGCATTATAAATTTATTTAATCGCGTGTATTTATTCAGACCCGATAAGTACGAACACAGCGTATCTAAAATAGAGTCTGGAAAACGCGTACTACTTAGCTTTGCGCTTAATATATAATTTGCACTTTTACTTATTAATAGTCGTAGGCCTGTCCGGTGCATAAAACAGATAGGTCGCAATACGATACAGACGTTTCACTACAAGAATTAATAGTAAAAGCATTTCCGCCTCTGCGCATGGCATCAGCTTTAAGTAAATCAATTGCGTTTGATTTAGAGCGGTTATAGCTTACATTATTGTTACCCATACCGTCGCCATCACAGCTTTCACCTTCTATTCGGCCTAGGAGTGTAGCGCCACTTTCGTGTGCTTCTTGGTCGCTATAAAATTGCTGTAAATCTCTTTTATTAACGTAGGTGCCAATTTCTTGAGATAAAACGCCGTTGTCTATATCTGTATGATAAGTCATGCTTGAACAACCCGTTATTGTGGCGAGCACTGTTATTGCCGTTATAAAACGTAGCATATTTATTAGTCCCTTAATTTATTATTTGAAATAGTAAATTACTAACAAAATCAAATGCGGGCAATGTTTACTACTAAGTAAATTGTTAGCATTTGTAAATGTATTTAGATTTTATTGAGCATCGGGTAAGTAAACAAAAAGAAGTGGCAAACATTAACCAACCAATGGCATAAAATAGCCCACTCTAAGCGCTGCGTTTTATAAAAAACATAGCCATACCCCAAGCCGGCAATAAATGAAACCAATACATAGTTAATTCCTCCAGCAAAATGTGCCAAAGCAAAAATACCTGCAGTAATTACAGGGGCAAGTATTGCTAAACGGGTAGGTGTAATTATTTTGCTAAGCTTAGTTTGTAGTAAACCTCGAAATAAAGCTTCCTCGGCAACACAGGTAAATAAAAGATTAATAGCAATAAAGGCTAACCAAAAGCCAGGAACCTTAGGGTTGAAGCTTACAAGTCCAAGCATTAAAGCCGCAGTGAGCGTAGCTAAAACAGTAGCAATAACTATTAAAATGGGTTGTTTAACGTTTAATGGGCCCGCTTTATTAGAGTCTGCTTTTAAAGCTTTTTTATTCGAATAAAAGTAAGCACAAAGAAATAAACCCGCCATAGCTTTATCAAAATTAGCATAAAGGGTAAATGCAATCGCATCGCTTGTAATACGCTCGTTTATAACAATAGGGAGGTTATTAAAACCAGGCATCCAATGAAGTGCTAATGCCAATGAGGAAACTATAAAAACAGTACTTAAAGTAGCGCGTATTATTGCCTGCTTTGTATTTAGCGCACAGTAGTATAAAACAACGTAAAGCCCGGTTAACAGCAGGGCATATAAATTTATATAACCTTGAAAATATGCACTTACAACACTTAAAGCTAGTAAGTAGTGCCAAAGGGGTTGCCGCATTATTGATATTTTGCAGTACGGAAAAACACATATAATTGATAGCGCTAATAAATAAAAGGTCATTGTTTTTTATTGCTCTGTTTTATTTAGCAACTAATCTAACAGATTCGACCTCTCAGTATTTTTTTTCTGGTAATATAGATAGGTTATAAGCAGTTTAAGCAGTGAACAAACTATGTTAAGTCCTTTTTTTCAGCAGCATGCTGATTATGTTTCTATCTCTCGTGAGCAAGGTTGTCGATTCGCTAAATGCGTTGCTGACGATTACAATCCACTTCACGACAAAGATGCCAAAAAGTTTTGCGCGCCAGGAGACTTACTTTTTTCATTGGTACTAGACCGCTACGGTATTAGTGAACAAATGGAATTTACTTTTGCCGGTATGGTTGATGAAAACACCAAACTTAACTTCCCTGAAGGGGCTGATGAGTTTGATGTAACCAATGGCGAAAAAGTTATTTTAAAGGTAAAGCGCAAAGGTAAAACCAGCCAATGCCCAGCACTGACTAATAGCCTAATAAAAAATTATGTTGAGTTTTCTGGTACTACTTTCCCGCATGTAATTATTCCATTAATGGGTAAGCAAGAGGTAATGATTAACCCTGCTCGCCCAATGATCATTTACGAATCAATGCTTATCAACCTTGATAATCTTGATATTACAGCACCAGAACTTGAGTTTGCAGAGCCTAGTTTTGAGTACGCCGGCAAGCGCGGAAAAATTACACTTCGTTTTAACCTGTTAGAAAACGGCGTTAAAGTGGGTAGTGGTGAAAAGCATATGGTAGTTTCGGGTATACGCGAATACTGCCAAGCAACAGTTGACGATTTAATAGCGTTTTACAACGAGCGTAAAGCGACACTAAAGCCAGCTTAAAGCTACATAAAATTATAAAAGGCGCTAAATACAGCTGTTATTTAGCGCCTTTTTTATTGTTTTAGCGCTAAAGTGAAAGTGAGCAACCACGATTAAATACTTTTCTGGACTGGTTAATTTACGCAGTACAGTAATATGCGTACAATAGCGCTCTTTGTTATTTTAAAGCTAAGCCTATGTCTGCCACTACGTTCTCATCACTTAATCTCGACCCGTTATTATTAACAGCGATTGAGCAAAATAATTACACTCAACCTACCGCAATTCAGATTAAAACTATTCCGCCTATTTTAGCCGGAAGTGATGTAATGGGCAGCGCGCAAACAGGTACGGGTAAAACTGCCGCCTTTGTTTTACCTTTATTACATAAGCTTTTAAATACCCCTAAAAAAGATGAGCAAGGCCTTGCACGTGTAGTCATTTTAACGCCAACCCGTGAGCTTGCTCAGCAAGTATTTGCAAGCTTTGAAAAGTACGCACAAGGCACTAATATCAATGGCGCTTTAGCCTATGGTGGCGCAAGTATTGGCCCTCAAATAAAAGCACTTAAAACAGCGCAAGTTATAGTGGCAACACCTGGGCGTTTGCTTGATCATATAGTTAAAGGCAGTGTGGTACTTTCAAGTGTAGACTCCTTAGTGTTTGACGAAGCTGACCGCATGCTTGATATGGGCTTTATTGATGAAATTAGACGTATATTGCGACATATCCCGGGCGATCGCCAAACTTTACTATTTTCAGCTACGTTTGATGACAGCGTGTTTGAACTCAGTAAAAAGTTACTTAAAAACCCAGAACTAATTGAAGTTGATAAACGTAACTCAGCCGCGGTTGAAGTAGAGCAAGTTATTTACGCTGTAGATGAGGATCGTAAGCGCGAACTTGTATCGCACATGATTGGTATGAAAAACTGGCGCCAAGTGCTTATTTTTACTCGCACAAAACAAATGGCTGATCAGCTTGCTAAAGAAATGTGTAAAGACGGTTTAAAAACCGAATCAATCCATGGCGACAAATCGCAAGGCGCACGCGACCGTGCATTGCAAAACTTTAAAGAAGGTATTACACGCGTACTTGTTGCAACCGATGTAGCTGCGCGTGGTTTAGATATTTCTACACTTAGATACGTAATTAACTTTGAACTACCTTACATTGCCGAGGATTACGTGCACCGTATTGGCCGTACAGGTCGTGCTGGTGAACAAGGACTTGCTATGTCGCTGGTAAGTCTTGATGAGCAATGGCTGCTAGAAGAAATTGAAGTACTACTCGATACGCGTTTAACGCCGCAGTGGTTAGAAGGTTACGAGCCAGATCCTAATAAAAAGCCAAAAGATAATCGTAAAAATACTAACAAGTCGCGAAAAGATCGCGATAAAAAACGTATCACTGGTAAAAGAGAGCCAAGTAGACGTCGCAAATAATAGCTTTTACTTTGCTTTTTTGCCTATACTGGAGCTACTAAATAGCCGAGGTAAAGCAATGTTTGAAATTGATCAATGGGCATTTTCTGGTATTGATGGCCAAATATCTTTGCATAAATGGCAAAAAACAATCGACCTTATAACGGGGCTTTTTTCAGCCCCGTCTGGTTATATAGTTCAGGCAACAAGCAAAGGCTATCGCGTTGTTATTAGAAGTAACGAAGGTGGCTCTAACTTTGAGACCAATCCTATACTTCCTCCTCAAACACCTCTGTTTTGTCGGTACGTTGCTGAAACTAAAAATATTTTATATGTTAATGATGCAAGTAATAACGATGCATGGAACACCCTACCAGAAGTAGTTGAAGATGGTGTTGAATCCTACCTAGGTTTACCTATTCATTGGCCTGAAGGCGAAGTATTTGGCACGCTATGCTTAAAAGACACTCAGAAAACAAGCTATACCGATGAATATTTTGAACTCATAGAACAACTACGTGATTTGATTGAAGACGACCTAGCGCTTGTGTATAGCTATGAGCAAATGCGCGAAATAGCCATGTTAGACTCATTAACGAATATTTATAATCGCCGAGCACTTAACTTATTAGCCCAGCAAAAACTTAACTTAGCGCTACGTTTAGGCTTTGACGTGTGTTGTTTGTTTATCGATATAAACGACTTTAAAAAATTAAACGACACCTGCGGACATGAAGTGGGCGACAAAGCCTTAATTATATTGGCGGATACGCTAAAAACGCATTTAAGAGATGCTGATATAGTAGGGCGCTTAGGTGGCGATGAGTTTGTTGCAGTAATGCAAGTAAGCGATAAAAGCAAGATTAACTACATCATGGATAAAATTTCGACTGAGTATTCAAAAGCCTTACTCAAAGAAGACGTTTGCGATTTATCGCTTAGTATTGGTTATAGTTTTACTAATAAACAAAAGCAGCCCTTTGAAGCGCTATTAAATGATGCAGACCACGCAATGTATAAAAATAAACAAGCGTATAAGCTCGCTAAAAAGGCACAATAGTAAAAGGAGGTTCGTCATGACTCATGCCACACAAACTTGGCTGGTTTTTTCTGCGATAGGTTTTATTTTTTCCTTAGCAATAATAAGCTTATTTGAAACGTTTACTAGCATTAGATTTATATCTAATGAGGGAATAGTTTTTGGTGTTATGTGCTCCTCTATGGGGTTTGCCTTAAAAAGGCTTGAGAGTAATAACCAAAAACAGCTTCAATAAATAGCTTAAGCTGCAAATTTTTACTTGTATTTATTAATTCATTTTTCAAAGTACGGACATAAAAAAGCAAGCCATGAGGCTTGCCAAGAAGGGTGTTAATTAGCTCTTACCTAGCCTTTAAGCTATTAGCTTTTCCGCAAGGTTCAATTCCATAATGGCTTTTAATAAACGGTATAAGTTAATTGACGCGTCAATTTCTTCTTTACGGTTTGTTAAGCTTTCAATATTTAGGCCCAGCGGTACATCTAAATGCGCACAGCTTTTAAGTATTAAGTCGAGGTTTTCACGGCAAATACGGACTGATTCGCTTAATGTATTGTCTGCATCAAGCATGCGCCATTTAGTTGCCTCTGGCACTGAGATACCCAACCATTGCATAAAGTCTAAGGTTTTTTCGCCGCCGCACGGGGTAAACGTTAATATAATACGTTGAGGTGTAATACCCTGTGCTTTACACGTACGTGCGTAGCTAGTAATTAGCTCTATAGTAGCTTGTGCGTCGTAAACAGCTTGCGATATAAAAAATTGACAACCTTGTGCTGTTTTTTCTATTAATCGTTCGTGCTCATTTCGTTTACTTGAATGGCGCTCGGCAATCGTAACGCCACCTAAAAAGAAATCATCTGATTGCTCAGCCAATGCTTTATACGCATCTGGCAGGCTTAGCTTTATATCGCCTATCGATGATGGGCTACCTACTAAAACAACATTTTGTAAATCGTAGTCGTTTTTAGTTTCACTTAGCCAATCTTTAAATTCGCCTACGCCACGCTGCGCCACACTTTTATAAGTAATCACATCTTGTGCAGATAAATTACGAAGTAAATGGCTGTATTCACGCGGATCAACGGTTTGTTTAAACGCAAATGGGCGGTCTTGATTGGTTCGGCTGCTTTCGTCTTGAATGTCGTAAATTATTACGCCGTCGTATTCAATTTCGTGTAAGCGACCTAATAGCTTTTCTGCAATGGTTTTTAATTGCGCTTTATCGGTGCCAATTTTAGGCGGGGTAGTACCAATAAGATAAACACCTTGGTTGGTGTCCACTATCTTCTCTTTTAGTGATAAAGCCATAATCCTCATTCCAGCTAAGTTTGTTTTGATGGATTTAATATAGCAGCCATTTAGACGTCTAGATAGATTTATTTAGTGAAAGTTTTTCAACTAACATGATGTTTATTCATAGTGCTTGTTCCCATTATTTATAATTGACACAGTTGTTTACATAATAAATTCCCTTGGGGCTCTTATATTTATTGGCTTTGGGGCATAATTAAAGAGTTAAATCTGACAACAAATTTGCTCAATTTAAAAAGGGACAACAATGAAATTTAAATTATTAGCAACCAGCTTAGCGGTATCGCTGGCGTTAACAGGTTGCGCCATGCAACAAAACCAAAGCACGCAAACAACAGCACAACAAGAACAAGTAAATAAAGCTGATGATCGTGTTTTTTCGCAAGATTATTTAATTGAAGAGCTAGAAAACGGCTTACGTGTCATGGTTGTTAAAACTGATTACCCTGATGTAGTGTCGCTGCAAATTCCGGTATCGGTTGGGTCGCGTAACGAAGTTGAAGAGGGCAAAACAGGCTTTGCTCACTTTTTTGAACACATGATGTTTAAAGGCTCACAAAAATACCCTGAAGATGTGTACTCAGACATATTAAAAAATTCAGGTGTTGATAACCGCGCTTATACAACAAACGATTTTACAAACTACCATTTAAACTTTTCAAAGCAGCATCTTGATAAAGTACTTGAGCTTGAAGCTGATATTTTTCAAAACTTAACTTACACCGAAGAGCAATTTAGAACAGAAGCACAAACGGTAAAAGGTGAGTACTTAAAAAACAACGCGAGCCCAATTCGTAAATTATTAAGCGCTGTACGCGAAGAGGCGTTTGATAAGCACACGTATAAACACACCACTATGGGCTTTTTTAAAGACATAGAAGCTATGCCTGATCAAATGGCCTATGGTAAAGAATTTTTTGCTAAGTTTTATAAGCCTGAGTATGTGTCACTTGTTATTGTGGGCGATGTAGACCCGCAAGCAACAATGGCAATGGTTAAAAAGCATTGGGGCAGCTGGAAAAAGGGTAACTATATTGCTGACATTAAAGCAGAGCCTGTTCAACAAGCACCAAAATATTTGCACCAGCAAGATGAAGCGCTACCAGGTCATTGGTTACTTGTATCGTACAAAGGCGCTGCGTGGGAGCCTGCTAAAAAAGACAGAGCGGCGCTTGATTTAATCTCACAGCTTTATTTTTCAAGTAATTCAGATTTATATCAAGAGCTAGTGGTCGACAAACAAATTGCCAGCCAAATGTTTACCTATAACCCAGAGACTAAAGATCCGGGTTTATTACACGTATTTGTTAAAGTAGAAAACGCAGACGATTTAGCCACTGCGCGCGATGCCATTAACCGAACTTATGCAAAAGCACGCACTGAGCTTGTTGATGAGCAAAAGCTGAGTGATTTAAAATCGAACCTTAAATACAGCTTTATAAATGGCTTAGACTCGTCGCAAGCGATTGCATCAACCCTTGCCAGCTACATGCATTTTGAGCGCGATCCTGAGGTTATAAACCAGCTGTATAAATCGGCAGATAACATTACCAGCGCAGATATTAAAGCCGTTGCTAATAAATACTTTACTGATAACGCACGTACCACATTAACTATGTCGGCACTTGATAAAGCCCCAGGTTTTGAGCAAGAAGTTGATTTAAATGCGCTTACTGCAAAGCTTGAAGAAGCACCTGCGGCACCTGTATTTAAAGTACTTGATAAAACGAATAGCTCGCCATTAATTGATGTTAACTTTTTATTCAATACCGGTGCAGCTGCCGACCCACAAGGCAAAAAAGGTGTTGCTGCGTTAACTGCGGCTATGCTTGCACAAGGTGGCTCAGAGGCGACAAGCTATAAAGATATTCAAAAAGCACTTTATCCGCTTGCGGGTAGCTTTGGCTATCAAATAGATAAAGAAATGCTGTCGTTTCAAGGGCGCATTCACAAAGATAATGCGGCGCAGTGGTATACACTTGTGAGCGATCAATTACTAAATCCAGGTTTTAGAGATGACGACTTTAAACGCCTTAAAAAAGAAATGATCGACGGTATTAAGTCAGGCTTAAAAGCATCTAACGATGAAGAGCTAGGCAAAGAAGTGCTATACAGCGCGCTTTACAAAAATCATCCTTATGAAAGCTACAACTACGGTGATATTTCTGATTTAGAAGCGTTGACGCTGGATGACGTTAAAGCATTTTATAACAGCGAGCTTACGCAATCTAAACTCACGGTTGGCTTAATTGGGGCTGTGCCTGCAAAACTTAAAGCTAAAATGATGAGCGATTTTGCAACGCTACCAAAAGGTGATCAAAGCCGTTTAAGTATTCCTGATGCACCAGCGCTTAAAGGTCATCATGCAACTATTGTAGAAAAGTCGGCGCAATCGACTGCGGTATCGTTTGGTTTTCCTATTGATACAATAAGAAGTAGCGAAGACTGGACAGCACTTTGGCTTGTGCGTTCGTACTTTGGTGAGCACCGTAGTTCTAACAGCTTTTTGTATGAGCGCATTCGTGAAACCCGCGGCATGAACTACGGCGATTACGCATACATTGAATACTTTCCACGTGGTATGTTTCAAACCAAGCCTGATGCAAACCTAGGGCGCTCTGAGCAAATATTTCAAGTGTGGTTACGCCCACTTCGCTCTAATAACGATGCGCACTTTGCAACTCGTACGGCTTTATTTGAGCTAGATAAGCTAATTAAAAATGGTATGAGCGAAGATGACTTTGAAGCCACGCGTAACTTTTTAATTAACTTTGTACCGCAAATGGTTGCAAGTCAAAACCGCCAATTAGGTTACGCACTTGATAGCGAATTTTACAACACAGATAGCTTTGTAAGTTACGTAACTAACAAACTTAAAACGCTAAGCGTTGCTGATGTAAATCGCGTTATTAAAGAAAACCTACAAACAGACAACGTTCAATATGTGTTTATAACCGCAGACGGCGCTGATATGCAAAAACGTTTAGCGTCTGAGCAAACATCACCAATGGTTTACAATACCGATAAACCTGCCGAATTAGTGGCTGAAGATAAAGTAATTGCTGATTACAAATTAGCAATTCCTGCAAAAAATATTGAAGTGATGAAAGTTGATAAAGTATTTCAATGAAGGTTTAAATAGTTATATAAGTTAAGATAATTAAAATGCCCCATATATTGGGGCATTTTTTATGGTATTGGATATAGTATTGAACCAATTTTTACACCTAACCCAAAAAGTATCATTGCACTTATTATTACAACTAAAGTGATGTGGCCACGTAGCTCTTTCGACTCATATTTTGACATTGCTGCAGCTCCTTATTTCATAATAAAAAAAACAGTTATCATGCCTAATATGAAGCTGACTACTGATGACAATGCTAACACCGTGGTTATAGTGTGCTTGTTTAAAGTTGTTGCACCACCGAGAGGTGTTGTATCTTCATCAAGCTTAATTAATTTACCCTGGCGTACTTCTAAAACCGCGCATAAAGCCATTGTGGTTTCTTTTGATGCCGCGCCTTCTTTTTCTACCCGTTGGATTGTTCTCAAGCTTACATCGCAGGCATCGGCAAGTTGCTGTTGCGTCCAATTAAATTGCTGCCTAAGTTCTTTTATTGTTTTAGGATTAAGTTGCATTTTAAAATTTCCCAATCAAGAATTCTAAAATTATAATTAGCAAGTAGCCACCAACTAGGCCTCCAAAAAAGCAGCCAAAAAGCACTTTTAACGAAGTTTTTGGGTTATTTAATAATGATGATTGTTCATAACTTTTTATAAATTGGCCATTTTTATAAAGTGAGCACTCTAACCTGCCAGTTAAAATATTACGCATTTCAAACATTACTTTAAAATCATTGTCACCAATATTAAATTGATGGCCACTGTGAATCCTTTGGTTACGCTTATTACTTATAAGTTCATCATTTACGTATACTTCTTCTTTCCCTGTAAAGTAGCTACCAAAACACGCTATTTGATTATCGCCATCTTGAAAGTAAAATTTGTAACCTAATTTTCTTGTATTTAATACATCGTTTTTCATCATCGTTATCCTTGTTGAGTTGATGATGCTAATTTAGCGTTTGTTTTTGTTATTTACGCCGTCAGCTGTACGCCAGTATGTATTTTGGCATATGACAGGTGAACTGTCATATGTTGTTAGCTTTTGATTTTTATTAATTTATTATATTTTAAGTATGTATTGGAAATTTTAGCAACTGTCGTATAGCTTAATCTAAAAAGTGGGTACGTATTTAAAATATCATTTCTGGTTGCTAGTTATATCTAATAACCAGAACAAATAACTAAGGGATTAACACCTTAGGCTTTAAATCCGTTAGACTTGGGAAAAGGCTATTTTATATCAACTTAAGGCAGTGCAGTATTATGCGTCATGCAATTTGGCAACAGCTTCGCGAAGAAGCTAACGATGTAGTAACACGTGAACCATTATTAGCAAGTCATGTTTATTCATGCATTTTGAATCATGATTGTTTAGGTTCGGCATTGAGCTTTATTGTTGCTAATAAGTTGGCTGATGCGGTGGTATCGGCATTCACTATCCGAGAGCTGTTCGATCAAGCATTTGTAAAATGTGACCGTATGCTATCTTTTGTTGCTGAGGATATTAAAGCGGTAAAAGACCGCGACCCTGCATCAGAAACCTATCTTACGGTTATATTAAATCTAAAAGGTTTTCATGCTATTCAGGCGCACCGTTTGGCTAATTGCTTGTGGCAACAAAACCGCAAAGAGCTAGCGCGCTTTATTCAAAGCCGTAACTCTGAAGTGTTTGGGGTCGATATTCACCCAGCATGTAAAGTGGGTAAAGGCATTATGTTTGACCACGCAACCGGTATTGTTATTGGTGAAACAGCGGTAATTGAAGATAATGTATCAATTTTGCAATCTGTAACGCTTGGCGGTACAGGCAATGAGCAGGGTGATCGTCATCCCAAAATTAGAGCGGGCGTATTAATTGGCGCCGGCGCTAAAGTACTTGGTAATATTGAAGTAGGTGAGGGCGCACGAATTGGTGCGGGCTCAGTTGTACTTAGCAATGTTCCACCACACACAACCGCTGTTGGCGTGCCCGCTAAAATTATTGGTCGACCGGATTGTGAGTGTCCGGCGCAAAGTATGAACCAAAACTTTTTAGCAAATCCTGAGCCTGAAAACGAATCGCACACGAGTGCAATGCTATAAGTAATTAAAAATAATAAAACTTAAAAGGAATTAACATGAACAAGAATAGTTTATTGGCTCTAGGGATTGGGTTTATTGCGGGTGTAGGTTTAACTTGGAGCTACTTTAATGCAGCTTCAAGTCATCCAGAATCTGTTAAGTCGCAGCCAAGTTATGAAAAACAGCAAAAGCTTCATACTGGACAACAAAGTAATGAGGTATTAAGTAATGCAGACTCTGCAGTACCTGAGCAAGTCGCTAGTATAGAGCCCGCTGAAGAGACGCCTCCAACCTATTCAGAAACCCAAATGCTTGATGAGCTACCTTTAGAAGAGCAAGTAACTCAGCTTAAGCAGCAACTTGCTGAGCAGAAAGCGACAGTTAAAAGCATTTTAAAGCAAATGAGAGGTCCTTCAGATTTTGAGAAGATTTTACGTGATAAATTTGAAAAGCAAACGCGTGACGAAGAATGGGCTTATCGTACTGAAATGGCATTACAAGATTTTTTATTAACAGCTGATTTAGCGATTATACCCGATGTTGTTAGCGCAAAATGTAAAACGACGATATGTGAATTTGAACTTGCCGCACCCGCTGATAACGACACATTTGATAATTCTCAATGGCGAGAGCTAAACGACGAGTTGATGAAGCAAGAGTTTTGGCAACAATTTAAAAGCACTACCTCCACATCAAGCGATAGCGAGCTTAAATTGTTGCTAAGTACAGAGTTTTAAGTAATACCAACTTTATGTAACAGGTATAACCTGTGATTCTATAGAGCCATCAACGAGCTCTGTAATCAAAACATCGCCTGTTTTAATTTGCCCCACAGATTTAACCACTTTGCCTTGTTGTGTTTTAGTGATGCTATAGCCGCGCGCTAAAACATTAAGCGGACTTACTGAATCTAACCTGCTTGCTTGCAGTGCTAAGCTATTATTCGCTTGCTGTAACTGATGTTGTATAGCTTGGTTTAGCCTAGCTTGTAATTGCGAAAGTTGATGGCTTGCTGTAGCGAGTTTTTTATCGGGTGATTGGCGCATTAAACGCGGCGTTAAGTTATTGAGTGTGCGTTCTTGTTGGTATAAACGATTACGCATCGCCTGTTGCAGCGCAATGCTTAGCTCATCCAAACGTTGTGATTTTTGATTAAGCTGATTACGCGGATGACATAAATTAAGGCGGTGTTGTAACTGCGTTGCTAGTGCGCGCTTGTCGGCAATGCCGTGCTTAAACGCGTTAGATAAACGATTAACTAATTGCGTTACTTTGTTGTGTAACTCTTGCGTATTAGGGCTTACAAGCTCAGCTGCGGCTGATGGAGTCGCTGCACGAACATCAGCAACGTAATCGCTAATAGTGGTATCTATTTCGTGGCCTACCGCACTTACTATCGGTAATTCACTTTTGAAAATAGCGCGGGCGAGCTGTTCGTGATTAAAACACCATAAATCTTCAAGTGATCCGCCGCCTCGCCCTAAAATAAGTACGTCTACTTCATCACGTGTGTTGGCTAATTCAATTTGGTTAATTAAATGCACGTGCGCTTCTTTGCCTTGTACCATAGCAGGGTAAATGATGACTTCTAGCTGCGGTGCACGGCGTTTGAGTACCGTTAAAATATCTTTTATAGCAGCGCCGGTTGCTGAGGTAATAACACCAATGCGATTAATATTTTGGGGTAATGGCTGTTTGTGAGCAGAGCTAAATAATCCTTCGGCGGCTAAACGCATTTTAAGCGCATCAAATTCTTGTTTTAGCTGACCTTCGCCTGCGGGTTCCATATGCTCAACAATAAGCTGGTAGTCACCGCGAGGTTCATAAAGCGATACACGCGCTTTTACTGTAACTTGTGCGCCATTTACAGGGCGGTAGCTTTGGTTGCGATTATTGCCTCGCCACATTGCGGCTTTAATTTGTGCTTTATCGTCTTTTAACGAAAAGTACCAATGTCCAGATGCAGGGGTAATAAAGTTAGAAATTTCGCCCGTGAGCACTAAAGATGCAAAACCTTGCTCAAGGATTGTGCGAATTTCTCTATTAAGGCGTGAAACGGTGTAAACCGCCTGCGAAGGCTTCGAAAACATAAAAAACAACCTAAAACTATTTATTGCACTACTTTATCATAAATATTTGCTAAATATTATTTACTCATGGCAACAACGCTGTTAAAATTTGGCCGCAATTCCTTATCTTAGATCCACATGTGAGAAGTTGCCAAAATGCTTAGAATCGCTAAAGAAGCTCTTACCTTTGATGACGTACTTTTAGTACCTGGTCATTCTACTGTTTTGCCACACACGGCAAATATTTCAACTCGCTTAACGCGTGGTATCAAACTTAACTTGCCGCTTATTTCAGCATCTATGGATACTGTTACAGAAGCTCGTTTAGCTATTGCCCTTGCGCAAGAAGGTGGTCTTGGTTTTATTCATAAAAACATGACTATTGAAGAACAAGCGAAAAACGTACGTAAAGTTAAAACCTACGAAGCAGGTATTGTTTCATACCCTGTAACGGTGACTGCCGATTTAACAATAGCAGACGCTATTGAGCTTTCACACGAAAAAGGTTTTTCAGGCTTTCCAGTTACCGATAGCGACAATGTACTTGTTGGTATTGTAACTAGCCGTGACATGCGTTTTGAAACTAAGCTTGAACAGCCTGTTTCTACCGTTATGACTAAAAAAGAAAAGCTTGTTACCGTTAAAGAAGGCGCAGCTCGCGAAGAAATTTTAGGCTTAATGCACGAACACCGCATTGAAAAAATCCTTGTTGTTGATGACGCTTTTAAACTTAAAGGCATGATAACAGTAAAAGATTACCAAAAAGCCCAAGACAAACCAGACGCATGTAAAGACGACCAAGGTCGTTTACGTGTAGGTGCTGCTGTAAGTGTTGGTGCTGGTACTGATGAGCGTATTGCTGCATTAGTAGAAGCGGGTATTGATGTTTTACTTATCGATACATCGCATGGTCATTCTCAAGGTGTTATTGACCGTGTTACTAAAACTCGCAAAGAGTACCCAGACTTACAAATTATTGCCGGTAACATAGCTACAGCAGAAGGTGCGATTGCACTTGCAGACGCTGGCGCCGACGCAGTTAAAGTAGGTATAGGCCCAGGTTCTATCTGTACTACACGTATTGTTACCGGTTGTGGCGTTCCACAAATTACAGCTATTTCAGATGCTGTTGAAGGCTTAAAAGGTCGCGACATTCCTGTTATTGCTGATGGTGGCATTCGTTTTTCTGGTGATATTGTTAAAGCACTTGTTGCTGGTGCATCGTGTGTAATGGTGGGTTCACTTCTTGCTGGTACTGAAGAAGCACCAGGTGAAGTTGAATTATACCAAGGCCGTTATTACAAATCTTACCGTGGTATGGGCTCATTGGGCGCGATGGATCAAAAAGAAGGTTCATCAGATCGTTACTTCCAAAAATCAAACGAAGCAGACAAGTTAGTACCTGAAGGTATTGAAGGTCGCGTAGCTTACAAAGGTCCAATTGCAACGATTATTCATCAGCAAGTAGGTGGCTTACGTAGTGCTATGGGTTTAACGGGTTGTGCAACAATTGAAGAGCTTAATACAAAACCACAGTTTGTACGCGTTACTTCAGCGGGTATGGGTGAATCGCACGTACACGATGTGCAAATCACTAAAGAAGCACCAAATTACCGCTTAGGTTAAGCAGCGTAATTAATTTAATATACTGGGCTTGCTTTGCAAGCCCTCTTTTTAGTCGTTTACATTAACAAATGACATTTAGCATCAGACTTTACGAGATACTCCATGAGCAAAGATATTCACGATTCACGAATTCTCATTTTAGACTTTGGTTCACAATACACGCAATTAATCGCGCGCCGTATCCGCGAAATTGGTGTTTACTGTGAGCTATGGGCATGGGATGTGACTGAAGAGCAAATCCGCGAGTTCAACCCACAAGGTATTATTCTTTCTGGTGGCCCAGAATCAACAACACTTGAAAACAGCCCGCGCGCTCCAGAGTACGTATTTAATGCAGGCGTGCCTGTGTTAGGCATTTGTTATGGCATGCAAACAATGGCTGCTCAACTAGGTGGTAGTGTACACAGCTCTGATAAAAAAGAGTTTGGTTACGCACAAGTTGAAAAAGTAGGTAATTGTGCATTGTTTGATGCAATTGAAGATCATATTACCGATGGTGGCAACGGCATACTCGACGTATGGATGAGTCATGGCGACAAAGTAATGGATATTCCAGCTGGTTTTGCAACAACAGCTAAAACATCTACTTGTCCACATGCTGCAATGTCTAACGAAGAAAAACGTTTTTATGGCGTACAGTTTCACCCGGAAGTAACGCACACGCATCAAGGTCAGCGCTTATTAGAGCGTTTTGCTATTGATATTTGTGGCTGTGAAAAATTGTGGACTGCAGCAAAAATTATCGATGATGCTATCGAGCGTATTAAAGAAACCGTTGGCGATGACGAAGTTATTTTAGGTCTTTCTGGCGGTGTTGATTCATCGGTAGTGGCTATGCTTATTCACCGTGCAATTGGCGAAAGGCTAACATGTGTATTTGTTGATAATGGTTTACTTCGTTTAAACGAAGGCCAGCAAGTAATGGACATGTTTGGTAATAAATTTGGTTTAAACATTGTTAAAGTTGAAGCTGAAGAGCAGTTTTTAAATGACCTTGCAGGTAAGTCAGACCCAGAAGATAAGCGTAAAGCCATTGGCCACACGTTTATTAATGTATTTGATGAACAAGCTAAAAAGCTTAAAAATGCAAAATGGTTAGCGCAAGGTACAATCTACCCAGACGTAATTGAATCAGCGGCATCTGCAACTGGTAAAGCGCATGTTATTAAATCTCACCACAATGTGGGCGGGTTACCAGATGACATGAAAATGGGTCTTGTTGAGCCATTACGTGAGTTATTTAAAGACGAAGTACGTAAAATTGGCCTAGAGCTAGGTTTACCGTACGACATGCTTTATCGTCATCCTTTCCCTGGACCTGGTTTAGGTGTTCGTGTACTTGGCGAAATCAAAAAAGAATACTGTGATTTATTACGCCGCGCTGATGCGATTTTCATCGAAGAGCTTCACAAAGCTGAGCTTTACCATAAAGTAAGCCAAGCGTTTACTGTATTCTTACCTGTTAAATCGGTAGGGGTTATGGGCGATGCACGTAAGTACGATTGGGTTGTATCACTTCGTTGTGTGGAAACAATCGACTTTATGACAGCGCGCTGGTCACATTTACCTTATGAGTTTTTAGGTGTGGTATCAAACCGTATCATTAATGAAATAGACGGTATTTCTCGTGTTGTTTACGATATTTCAGGTAAACCACCTGCAACTATCGAATGGGAATAATTAATTTTAGTTTTAATTAACTAATTTTAAGTGATTAAAAAACGGCGAATTAGCATGCTAATTCGCCGTTTTGTTTATTTAAAAAGCAGTTAAACTAAAAGAGTGATTTTTCTCTTTACCTTTGGCGAAACTTCTCTATAATTCGTCGTCATTGCAGGGGCGTAGTTCCAATTGGTAGAACAGCGGTCTCCAAAACCGATGGTTGGGAGTTCGAATCTCTCCGCCCCTGCCATTTCTTCTTTACATCGTTTTTATTACTTCTTATATTGTTCAAATGTCTAATCTACTGAGTTGTTATGCATCCACGTTACGCAGCTATTTTTGATATAGAAAATCTTGAACTCAATCAACATTATTGTCCTCAAGCAAATGATCAAGCTAATACTTTATCGCAAAGCGCGATAGCTAGTTCTTTAACGCTAAATGAGCAACTACTTGCAGACATTAAACTCAGTGCAGAACCTATTATTATAAATAGCGTTGTACAGGGCAGTGAGATTCAATTAAACGACAATAAGCTTACATTGCCAACCCCACAGCTCAACGCCTCTGAGAAGCGTGCTTTATGGGCTTTAATGAGTGAACACCTTGATAAACTTTAAATCAGTAGATGAAACTGCAATACCTCAATTAATGGCCATCGAAACAGCGTGTCATAGCCATCCGTGGACTTTAAATACAATGGGTTCATGTATAGGCGGGCGCTATTTTAATGTTGCCGCATTTGATGAGGCGAGCATGATTGGTTTTTATATTGGTGAAAAAGCAGGGCCTGATTTTACACTTATGGATATTTGTGTAACACCAAGTCACCAGGGTAAGGGTATTGCAAGGCAGTTGTTAGCGCAGTTTATTGAATATGGTGAGCAGCAAAATGCTGAAAACCTCTTTTTAGAAGTACGCGAATCAAATACGCGTGCTATTGCGCTGTACGAGCGCGCAGGCTTTGCTGAGATGTCAGTGCGTAAAAACTACTACCCAAGCGATAACCCTGCTAAAAATGGCTTTGAAGACGCTATTTTAATGGGTATGGCGCTAGGTTTAAACTTTTCATAATTAAAGTCGGTAATTAGCATTTAAAATATAGAGCCGCTAAAGTACTGCATTTGTACCGTTTTGTAAGTTTACTTTTTAGGTTACTTTGTCGCTAATTGCTTGCTCAATGGCTGCTATTAAATCATTTACCAGCTCGTCTCTTGGTACTTTATTGTTACTTTTTAAGTTCTCTTCAAGTGCCGCAGCGCTATGGTAAATTTCATCAAAGTTAAAGCATCCAGAACTGCCTTTAACACTGTGCGCTATACCTCTTAATGCTTCCCAATCATCACAATGCTGCAAAGCTTTAACTTCTTCTAAATATGTAGGTAAGTTAGCTAAGTAATTATCGGCAATTTGCTGAAACTTTTCGCTCTTTAATAGGCTATCCCATTTATTTTGATTATCTTTTTCAAGATGCAGGTAGCTTACGAGTACATTTTCAAGAGCATCTTTATCAATGGGTTTAGCCAGTGCTTTGTCGCAACCAGCTTCTAGATAAGTGCCTATATCATGGTTCATTACATTGGCAGTAAGGGCAATGATAGGGCCATCATACGCTGCATGACGAAGCATTTTAGTCGCTTCTAATCCGCCCATTACAGGCATTTGCATATCCATAATAATAAGTTGGTAGTCGTTTACGAGCGCCATTTCTACAGCTTGTGCGCCATTACTGGCAATATCGGGTTCAAGACCCCAGGTTTGCAGTAATAATTTAATTAATAGTTGGTTATCTGGGTTATCCTCAGCCACTAATATATTGGCGTCGAAGCTATTGGTTGCAAACGATAAGAGAGGGTCTTTCTCTGGTATTAACTGGCTGTCTTGCGTTAAAAATTCAAGCATGGGTTGATCATCAGATAGCTGACATGCCACCCTAATTGTAACTCGGCTACCTACACCCACTTCACTTTCAAGGTTTACATCGCCACCAAGTAACAGTGCTAAGTTTTTAGAAATACACAACCCAAGACCTGTACCACCAAAACGACGTGTAGTTGTGGCATCGGCTTGTTCAAACGGCTTAAATACACGTTCTATTTGATGCTCAGACATACCAATACCAGTATCTTTAATTACAAACTCTAGCTTTTGACTTGCTTGTAAATAATACACACAAATAGACACGCTGCCATTTTCGGTAAATTTAACAGCGTTATTAGCAATGTTTATAAGTATTTGTTTTAAGCGGGTCACATCACTATAAATGGTGCGAGGTAGCGGCAGTTGATAGTCGATATTAAGGGTTAATTGTTTTTCTTGTGCCAGTGGTTGAATAATTGATTCAATGTCGTGCACAAGCTGCACTACATTTAACGCTGACAAATCAACAGCCAGCTTTTCAGCTTCAATTTTAGATAAATCGAGTATGTTATTTATTAACTCTAGTAAGTGTTTTGAATTACGTAAAATAGTGCTTAGGTGTTGTTTGTCATTCGCTACTTTATCGTTGTGTAGTAACTGCTCTGTAAAGCCCATAATGGCCGTGAGCGGCGTGCGTATTTCGTGACTCATGTTAGCTAAAAAACGACTCTTAAGTTGATTAGCTTGCTCAGCTTGGCCAATAGCTAACTCAAGTTGGCTGTTCATAGCTTCAAGTGCTTGGGTACGACTTTCCACTTTATCTTCAAGGTGGTGTTTGTATTCTTCAAGCTGTTGTTGGTAGTGCCTTATTTGATTAACCATGTGGTTAAAGTCGTTAAATAAAACACCTACTTCATCATTTGTATGAGCTGGTAAGTGCACCGACAAATCGCCATCACCAACACGATGACTCGCAGCCCCGAGTAACTCAATTGGGTTAAGTAATAAATTGCGGACCACTACAAAAATTAATATTGGCAGGGTGATCACCGAAATAATAACAATTAAGCCTGTTATTAAACTTATGGCTTTACCTGATTGATAAAGCACCCCTTTGGGAATGGTCGATACGTAATAATATCCGCCGGGCATTTGCACTGCAAAAATCATTCGCTCTATTTTGTCTATGCTTGAGAGTTCAATAGTTGAAAGCATGCCGATATCAGCGAGGTCGTGCACTTGATTAAGTTCGTACTCGCTTATGTATTGGCCACGCATATTATAATCGGAGCTAAATAAAATTTTCCCGTCTTTAGTCAACATTAAATTAAGCGTGTTGTTATATGGCGCTTCTAAAATACTAGAGTTTAGTATTGAAGGTTCTATATGTATTACAATAAAACCAAGCTGCTGTGGTCGTTTTAAATAGTAATCAACACTATAAATTCGTTGAATAAAATATAAACTAGTGGTGCCATCATCCTTTTGAATCATAAATTGCTGTTTACTTAAATTACTTTGCAATACTTGATTAAAAAACGGGTAGCTTTTAGGCGCTGTTGTTAGGTTGTTAGAGTAGTAGGCATCGCTTTTCCCACTGGCTGAAACTAAATTAATGCTAATTATATCGGGATAAGCCTCACTGTAACTGGCAAATACATCCATAAGCGCGCCAAGTTTTCGGGTGTAATTACCGTTGGCACGAATGTCGTTTGCTAAAAAATCACTAAGTACTGGCGAGGTTGAAAGTAGTTTTGCTGTAGAGTGAAAAGAGTCGATATAATTAAATATTTTTTGCTGTTGTTGCTCAACAAAACGGCTCATTATTAAATCAGCTTGTTTTTGTGTTGAATTAGTTACATTGGTGAGCGTAAAGCCACCTAAAAATAGCAGCGGTAGAATAACAAGGGGTGTTATATACCATAATAATCTAATACTTAACTTACTGGTTTTCATGACCAAACGACTTATCCTCCATGCAATCTATCAATAATATGCGTTACGACTTTATTACACAAGCTTGTGGCGGTCTTGGTGGCTAAATTACAATCAGTAGTTACATGGTATTTAGCTCTGTATTGGTGTTTTTTTATTTTATTAAGTTATTTTAATTTAATAAGTTACATGCTTATAACTGTTATTTTATTGTTCAAAAAAGTTTACATAAATTTACATCTTTTAAAGTCATTTTTTTAAAGATAAATGCTATCACTTAAAATTAAATTTTCTAATTTACTCTTAGTTATAAATACCAGTGGGTTAACGCAGGGCTGTTAGCCGGGCCACTAGGTTATATTCTCAAGCAAGGCTTAAAAATTCTAATGGTGTGCAGAGGCTTGGTGTATTGTGTGCTGATCCTATTTATTTGGCTTATTACTGATTTTTTTGTACCTCATTTGCAGTTAGGCTTCCCAAAATCCATATTAATAAAAAAGATCAGCTAATAACCAACCATTGATTGTTTATAAGGCCAAGATCAGCGAAAATAGTCTTCAATTACGATTAACATAACGGATCGCATGTGAAGGGCCAATTTAGGGCTTTTCTGATGGTGTGTTGAGCTTTCGAGGTTGCTCTATACCAATTTTATTAAAAACAAGATCGTTCTAGCGTATTAAATAACTCACTAACTACGTTAAAAATTATTCATAGAGAATAACTCTATGTGATAATTTCGCCTTGTTATTGCGCTATTTTATTATCGCTATAATAGAACGCTAATTTAATGCAATTGGTATTATTTAAGCCTTGAAAGCTCAGCATACTTAAAGTGGATAATATCCGTATACAAACTAAAAGAACTTTTTTAATGGCAGATCAAAATCTCCTTAGCGAAATTAATAAACGACGAACCTTTGCTATCATCTCTCACCCAGATGCTGGTAAAACAACCATTACCGAAAAAGTATTGTTATTCGGACAAGCTATTCAACGAGCCGGCACTGTAAAAGGCCGTGGCTCTAACCAGCATGCAAAGTCTGACTGGATGGAAATGGAAAAAGAGCGTGGTATATCTGTTACTACCTCTGTAATGCAGTTTCCATATAACAACGCACTTGTTAATTTACTTGATACTCCAGGACATGAAGATTTCTCGGAAGATACTTACCGCACATTAACTGCGGTAGATTCGTGTTTAATGGTTATTGATGCGGCAAAGGGTGTAGAAGATCGTACCCGTAAGCTAATGGAAGTTACACGCCTGCGTACAACGCCAATTGTTACGTTTATGAATAAATGTGACCGTGAAATTCGCGACCCAATGGAAGTGCTTGACGAAGTTGAAACAGAGCTAAATATTGCCTGTGCACCCATTACTTGGCCAATTGGCTGTGGTAAAGAGTTCAAAGGTGTTTATCACATTCATAATGACGAAGCTGTTTTATACAAAACAGGTCAGGGTCATAAAATTCAAGAAGTTCGTACCATTAAAGGTCTTGATAACCCAGAACTTGATATTGCCATTGGTGAAGATTTAGCTGCGCAATTACGCGATGAGCTTGAGCTTGTTATTGGCGCATCAAACGAATTTGATTTAGATCTGTTTTTAGCAGGTGAGCTTTCGCCAGTTTATTACGGTACCGCACTTGGTAATTTTGGTGTTGACCACGTTTTAGATGGTTTAACTAAATGGGCACCAACGCCACTGCCTCGTGAAACCGAAGACAGACTTATTGTTGCAACTGAAGAAAACTTTACTGGTTTTGTATTTAAAATTCAGGCCAACATGGACCCTAAACACCGTGACCGTATTGCATTTATGCGTATTGTATCGGGTAAGTACAGCCAAGGCATGAAAATGAATCACGTGCGAATTGGCAAGCAAGTGAGCATTTCTGATGCGGTAACCTTTATGGCGGGCGATCGTGAGCGCGCAGCTGACGCTTACGCGGGCGATATTATTGGTTTGCATAACCACGGTACCATTCAAATTGGTGATACGTTCACACAAGGCGAAAAACTTAAATTTAGCGGTATCCCTAACTTTGCGCCTGAATTATTCCGCCGTATTCGTCTTCGCGATCCACTTAAGCAAAAGCAATTATTAAAAGGCTTAGTACAGCTTTCTGAAGAAGGTGCTGTGCAAGTATTTAGACCGCTTATAAACAACGATTTAATTGTGGGCGCGGTAGGTGTACTTCAGTTTGATGTAGTTGTAGCGCGCTTAAAAGCCGAATATAACGTAGATGCTATTTACGAAGGTGTAAACGTAAATACAGCGCGTTGGGTAAGCAGCGACGATGTTAAAAAGTTTGAAGACTTTAAGCGCAAGTGCGAAAGTAATTTAGCACTCGATGGTGGCGATAACTTAACTTACATTGCGCCGAGCCGTGTAAATCTTAATTTATCAGTAGAGCGTTACCCAGAAGTGACATTTAACCACACTCGCGAAAACTAGAATCGACTGACTACAGTTAACTGAAAGCCTGCTTTGGCGGGCTTACAAAGGTAAAAAATATGAATATTCGTACTATTTTAATCGAAAAAGCCATTGCCGCTATGGCGGGCGCAGGCTTACCTGAAGATACAAACCCAGCAGTAACACAAAGCACACGTCCACAATTTGGTGATTACCAAATTAATGCAGCAATGGGCGCGGCTAAAAAAATGAAAAGCAATCCACGTGAGCTTGCGCAAAAAATTATAGATAATCTTGATGTAAGCGATATTGCTCAAAAGACTGAAATTGCTGGCCCAGGTTTTATTAATATTCATTTAAAGCCTGAGTTTTTAGCTCAAAGCGTACAAGCCGCTAACAGTGATGCAAAGCTTGCTGTAAACGAGCATGCTAACCCGCAAAAAGTGGTTGTTGACTATTCATCACCAAACCTTGCTAAAGAAATGCACGTAGGCCATTTACGTTCAACCATTATTGGTGACTCAATTGTACGTGCGCTTGAATTTAGAGGTGATACGGTTGTACGTCAAAATCACATGGGTGATTGGGGCACGCAATTTGGTATGTTAATCGCGCATTTAGAAGATCAAATTAGCCAAGGTGTTGATTTAGATTCTGTAGCGCTTGCTGATTTAGAAACCTTTTACCGCGATGCTAAAAAACGCTTTGACGACGAAGAAGGCTTTGCTGATAAAGCACGTAATTACGTTGTTAAATTACAAGGCGGCGATGCGCACTGTGAAAAACTTTGGAAACTGTTTATAGCTACCTCAGTTAAGCACTCTGAAGAAGTATACAAGCGTTTAAATGTAACACTTACTCAAGCTGATATTATGGCTGAAAGCGCATACAACGCAGAACTTAACGATATTATTAGCCTACTTAAAGATAAAAATATTGCAGTAGAGTCGCAAGGCGCGCAAGTTGTGTTTTTAGATGAACTTGCCAACAAAGATGGTGAACCATCTGCGTTTATCGTACAAAAATCTGGCGGTGGTTTTTTATATGCAACAACAGATTTAGCGGCATGTGATTACCGTTCAAATAAATTAGGTGCTGATCGTATCTTAATTTTTGTAGATGCACGTCAAAATCTACACTTTAATCAAGTAGAGCTTACAGCGCGTAAAGCCGGTTTATTACGAGACGAAACAAGTTACGAGTTTTGCCCGTTTGGCACCATGATGGGCGCCGATAACAAACCATTTAAAACACGTACTGGCGGCACAGTAAAACTTGCTGACTTATTAGAAGAATCAATTAACCGTGCAGCTGCAAAACTAGCTGAACGTGAATCGGATTTAAGTGATAACGATCGCAGTGAGATTGCACGTAAAGTAGGTATTGGCGCAGTTAAATACGCCGACCTTTCTAAGCACCGTACCAGCGATTACATTTTTAACTGGGACAGCATGCTAAGCTTTGAAGGCGCAACCGCTCCTTATTTACAATATGCTTATACACGTATACGCAGTATTTTCCGCAAATCAGGCGTTGATGCAGCTACATTAAATTCAGATGTTGCAATTATTGAGCCTCAAGAAAAAGCACTAGCACTTAAGCTACTACAGCTTGAAGAAGTACTTGATTTAATGATCAGCGAAGCAACACCGCACGTACTATGTGGTTACTTATATGAGCTAGCAAGCTTATACATGACATTTTACGAAGCCTGCCCAGTACTTAAAGAGGGCGTAGAGCCAAGCGTGCGCGATAGCCGCTTAGTGCTGTGTAATTTGGTTTCTAAAACACTAGAAACGGGATTAGATTTGCTAGGCATTGAAGTTATGGAGCAAATGTAATCACCGTCGTATTTTAACCTAATACTGCGTTATCCAATCCGACTTACCCTAATCACATACAAACCGTATGCTCATAGGGATAAGTCAGGTTGGACGCCTTGTCTTAGGCTAAACTACTTAGGTGAACCGTCTGCTGCGTGTAGTTCGCTTTGACTGTGTTGTCGTGCTTTTTTAGCCTAAGTCACATACTAAATGTATGCTCCTTGGCATAAAAAAGCACTCCGTCTTGTCAGCACTTCTACACTTGCAGATATCTGAGTTGTGTAGTTTACGTTGTAGGTTGGGTTGAGTGAAACGAAACCCAACGATACGCCTGAGACTCTATGTTTATTGCTATCGAATGCACCTGAGGCTCTGTGTTTATTGCTATCGATAAACCTGAGACTCTATGTTTACTGCTATCGAATACACTCGAGACTCGGTGTTATTGCTATCGCATGCACCTGAATCTTAATATTTGTTACTACTCAACATCCATTGTTTTAAGCTCGCTACTCTAAGCTCTTTTCTAAGGCTTTATTTAAAGGACTTGTTATGAAACTCGAAGATATCCGCCGTGAATACCTGCAAGACGCGTTAAGCGAAGATAACTTGCAAGATGATCCATTCAAGCAGTTTGAAACATGGCTTGAGCATGCAGTGGCAAGCCAGTTACCCGATCCAACTGCGATGGTTGTAGCAACTGTTGATGAAACCGGTCAACCTTCACAGCGCATTGTGCTTTTAAAGCATCTGGATGATAACGGTTTTGTATTTTTTACCAATACAGGTTCGCGTAAAGCGCAAGAGCTTAAAGGTAATAACAAAATATCGCTGCACTTTCCGTGGCACCACATGGAACGCCAAGTTATTGTATATGGCGAGGCTAAACCATTACCTATCTCTGCTGTGGCAAAGTACTTTTTATCTCGTCCTAAAGAAAGCCAATTAGCTGCATGGGCATCAGCGCAAAGTCGTCCGGTGTCATCACGTAAAGTACTAATGGAAACCTTCGCCAACATGAAAAGTAAGTTTGCTAAAGGTGAAATTCCATTGCCTGATTTTTGGGGCGGATATTGTGTAGTACCCACTAAAATTGAGTTTTGGCAAGGTGGGGCGCATCGTTTGCATGATCGCTTTATATATCAGCGCCAAGCAGATAACAGCTGGCAAATTACACGCTTAAACCCTTAATTAAAAGATGAGTAAGTAACCGTGCAATTTATTGACTCTCATTGCCACCTCGACTTTAGCGAGTTTGATTCGAATCGTGAATCGCTCATAAGTGAGTGTGTAGCAAAGGGAGTTAATCAGTTTGTTGTGCCGGGTATTACGCTTGCTCAATCACATACTCTCATAAAACTCAAAGCAACTTACCCAAGTATAAAAATAGCCGCAGGGCTACATCCTTACTTTTTAGAGCAACATAACGAATCGCACATAGAAGCGTTATTTGAATTCGCGACTACAAATAAACATCAGCTGGTTGCTATTGGGGAGTGCGGGCTTGATCGAAGTATTGAAAACCTTCCTAAACAAACTTATTTATTTGAGCAGCAAATAGGGCTTTCTAATGAGCTTAATTTACCGCTTATTGTGCATCATAGGCAAAGCCATGATTTAATTGCGCAATCGTTTAAGCGGTGTAAGCCAAAAAACGGGGGAGTGATTCATGCCTTTTCGGGCTCACTTCAACAAGCGCAGTACTATATTAAGCAGGGTTTTAAGCTTGGCATAGGCGGTGTTATTACCTATGATCGCGCAGTTAAAACACGCGCTGTTATTGCTGCTATTGAGCCAGAGCACTTAGTGCTTGAAACCGACTCACCTTCAATGCCGTTAAGCGGTCATCAAGGTGAAGTTAACACGCCATTACATATACCTGATGTATTTAACGCGTTATGTGATTTAAAGCCACATAGTGAAAGAGGGACGCTTGCAAAGCAGCTTTACGATTCTTGTTCAGATGTTTTTTGCATATAGCGATTTACCTGCCAACGTTTTAATCCACGCCCTAACTGCCACGTAAAAATACATGCAATCACTAGCATTAACAATACTTGACGACCTAAGTCATGAAAATGATTATGGCTGTCGGATATTGCGGCGCGAGTTAAATAAGTAACAGACACAAAGCCTATAGGGCGGTCATCATCGCTTATCACGGGTTCCATAAAAGGTGTTTTTAGTTTACTAATACCCGGTGTAGAGTCAGGGAGTTGTCCATAAATATGATGTGACTGCCAATTGTCACTGCTAGCAATTAAAATGCCTTGTTGATCATAAATAGTCGCAGAAAGTACAAATTCATCTTTACTTATATCGTTACAAATGGCGTTGAGCTGTGGTTTGTTTTTTTCAATAAGCGGTGTTTTAACATTTAAAGCCATAAACTGAGTGAGGCTTTTTGCCGTGCTATCGGCACTATCATAAAGTAACTGATGACTCTGAAAACTACTATTAACACCTACCCAGCTTAGTAATACAAAACAACCAGCCGCTAGTATTAAGCGAACAAGTCGTTTTCTTTGAGAAGCAGTAATAGGGTTTTTAATATGGTTATTTTTCATAGTCACCGTTTATGCTACTGACAGCATTTTGATTTGATGTTACAACTACACTAACTATAACCTTAAACCCCACCTGATGGCGAATTTAGTGTTGAGAATAGCAGTTATGATATGCCAATTATCAGGAAAATAAAAATAAACACGGAGATTCCATGTCGCAAATCAACATGGCACAGCAAGCTGCTGAGCAACCATTACAACACTTAACTCTAAATAAATGGTTTAGCTATAGTGGTGGTGCATTTACACCTCTTGATTATATACCAAACAAAGCATTAGGGTTATTTAGCATCGCATTTGCGGGTGATTTTGAAGAAAAACACATTGTTAGCATTATTGATTTTTTAGCTATGCATAACCAAACCGTCACTGCTATATGCCAATATCAACCAGATTTAGGGTTAGCTCCAGCACTGTGTTTTTACGCGCAAAACTCCGATCAAGCTATAAACCCGTTAGTACTACAAGAGTTTTCAAGCACTCTAGATTGTCAATTAGTGCAAGTTGCTACTGTGCCTAATTTATATGAGCCTGGTTTATTGGTTATGGATATGGATTCAACTGCAATAACTATTGAGTGCATAGACGAAATAGCACGCCTTGCGGATGTTTACGACGAAGTTGCCTCTGTAACCGCACTTGCAATGGCGGGTAAACTTGATTTTAGCGAGAGTTTAAATCAGCGCGTAGCTAAACTGGCTGGTATTGAAAAAAGCTTAATTGAAGAGCTAAAAAGTGCATTGCCACTCATGCCGGGCATTAAAGTGCTGTGTCAAATTCTAAAACAGCATGACTGGTATTTAGCAATTGCATCAGGTGGTTTTGTACCGTTTGCAGAGCGCGTTCAAGAGCTTATTAATTTAGATGAAGTGCACGCTAATGTACTCGAGTTTAAAGACGATAAACTAACAGGTAAAGTACTGGGTACAATTGTAGATGCACAACAAAAAGCAATTATTCTAGAGTCGTTACAACATAAACTAGGGCTTGAGAAGTCGCAAACAGTTGCTATTGGCGATGGCGCAAACGATTTAGTCATGATGGCAAAAGCTGGCCTAGGTGTAGCAGTGCATGGCAAACCTAAAGTAGTTGAGCAAGCACAAGCGGCTATTTGTGAAGGGTCATTATTACAATTGTTGTATATGTTGGCCATTCCGTTAGATAAAGAGCCCGCTCTTTAAAGTTGTTTAAGTTAAACTGCTTAGCGTAAGCGGTTTAACCAAATTAGTTTACGGCGGCCCATTTGTTCAACTTGCTCTTTTTTAAGCTCTAAATGGCTTAGAGCTTCTTCAGTTATATCTACTACGTCCCCCACGCCTGCAACAGCCCATAATGCTTCTTCTAAATCTTTTGCTTTATGCATTGCATATTGGCTTACGTATTTAAGCTCATTAGATAGGTAGTCAGTATCGGGGCGACCTGTGCGCGAAATATACAAACGCATCACAAATATAAGTTGTGATGTAATGCCTTTACTAATTTGTTTATAAAAGCTTGAGTAGTCTTCACCTAAAGCGCATTGGCTAACAATAGCCTCTTCAATTTTGCCCTTACGAGGGTCGAAATTAATAGCGAGTGTAAAAGCAAGCGGTGCGTCTTGGCGACTGCGATCTTTAATATTAGGCGTTATTACATTAATAATTTGCTCTTCGGTAAGGATACTCGAAAAGTCAGTTTTGTTACCTAATAAGCCAAAATTTTGCAAAATAACATGCATAGGACTGGCGTATAAGCCATAACCAATTGCACCTGTTTTAAAGTGTGCAGCTTCCTTGTGTAAATACAGCGGAAATTGGCATACACTTTTTGTAACCATATTTCTAAGCGCGGTAGATAAGCCTTCTACTTTTGGCGCTTCTTCAGATACTTTAAGTTTGTCTTTATTACCTTCTATTAGCTGAGTGAAAAAAGTCACGCCAGCATGGGGTAAATCAGCAACACGATTCGCTTTTAGGTTAATAGTAGTGAATGACTTACTAATGGCCATTATTTCGTACTTTAGTTCGCTAAGTTTATGCTTTTTAGTTATTTTTTGAAGCTCAGGAAATGTTAAAAGTACTATATCACCTTTTTTAAATGTGACTGGTTGCTCGCACTCTAATTGCAAACCCATTACAGAAAAGTCACGTGTATAACCGTTAAATACTTCATCATTAATAGTGACGCTAACCGGTGTTTTATAAAGGTAGCGCTTATGCGAGCGTAAATTTACGTATTCAAGTGGCACAATATCTAAATAAGGTGGCGTTTTATGTTTTGCGTGGCCAAAATGTTTAAGCTGATTTACTAACGCTTTATCAAAAGTAAGTTGTTTATAATCTGCTTGCTCTGTTTTATTGCCAATACTTGTAAGTACAACAATATATTTAACGTCTTTTATAAGGCCTTTAACTCGAGGGGAAGGCGGCTTGTTGAGTTTTTCAATATTAGCGCCAGCACTATTAGGTAATGAAAGCGGTATAAAAGAATCATCTGGATGACTTGGCATTATTTGTATTTTAAAGCACTGCCAACTTTCTTTTTGGCTACCAAAACCTAAAAATAGATCACGTAATTTAGGGTTATTATTTAGCTCAGTTCGTGTCGCAGAGTAATAGTAAATTTTACCCGATGATATATGTGTAAATGTATAGAGGTAATCTTCTTTGACCGCAGTAATTTGGGTTAGTAATTGTGTAATGCGCTGATGATTGAGTATGTTGTACAAACACGGTGTTTTTCTTTCATCGGTAAAATAGCGCTGGATAAAAATATTATTTTCAGTAGTAAGGCTAAGGCTTGGGTAATACTGTTCATCTTTTTTGCTTAAAAATACATATAAAGACGTTACACGAGGGATGTAGTATTGCTCATACCCCTTTGATACTACAGCATCGAGCGTGTTATCTAAATTTACTTTATAACGACGTTTATTACCGTGAATAAAGCTTTCTAAAAAGTCATTAAAGGCATCGTTATTTTCGATATAAGTGCGTTTTAAGCGAATGTGGTTGTATTCACGAGAGATATTTTCAACGGCAACAACCTCGTATTGAATACCGTTTTTTAGGCCAAGTTCAAAGTCTTGTTCAAGGCCTACCAAGCGCATTGCTATTAGTTCACCTTTTTTTATAGAGTAGCGCGTTGCAAGCTTAACTTTACAACCGCTTAAAGATATATCTGAGGTGCTAGCAGCAATGTTCTTTTTATCTTTGTAATCAATAGTTACTTTTATTGAGTAATTCATCCGTTCTTCACGGCGGCTCTCGTAAGAGGCAAACTTAATGACTTCAGTGCTTAAGTTACTTTCTGATTCTTGTAGTTCTGATTTTTCGGCGGCTTGTTTTTGTAATACGCGGTGGTTATTTTCTGTATTCATTACGGCTTCGTAAACGGCTAGGGTATATTCACCATGCTGTTTAAGTGCTTTTTCAAACACTTCAATGGCTGTGTCATCCATAAAGTGCTGTTTACCATTATGCTCATACGGTTTTACTTGGCCCGTCACTAATCCACGAAGATCAACAAAGCGTGCCACTGGCTGAGATAAGCGTGACATTTCCATTTTCATCAAAAATTGCTCAGGTTTGGTTAACCCAGCGGTTTTTGATTTGAAAATTAGGTCAAATTTAGCATTGCCTAAATATGTTTTTAACTCATTCACGAGGTCTTCGTGTTTGAGCATTATGTCATCAGCCATTTATAAAACCATCACCGTCTAATTGAAAAAGTAGGTATACTGTTAAGTCCATTTATTAGAAGTTCAATAAACGTTAAATCGCGCTATGTTATTAATATAGGTACAATTATTTTAGTTACTACTGTTTAGCTCTTGTTATTATGTGTTATATGCCATTTTGTTGGCAAGTTACTTTAAACTATTTCAAAGCAAAAAGTATGCCCTAAATTATAGCTAAAAAGAAACACCATGTGTATTTAATGATTGTGACGCTAGATTTTTACGCAGGCAAGAGTTTGTTGCTAAGTAAATGCTTGAAGTGGCAAAATAAGTTGTTAACAGTAAATGTTTTTAAAATTAGAGAATCGTAGATAAGGTTATAAATGACTAAAGCGGCAAAAATAGAGTTTGTGTGTACAGAATGTGGCATGAACTACCCACGTTGGCAGGGTCAATGCCGCTGCGGTGCGTGGAACACATTAGCAGAATTTAAACCTTCAGCAGGGCAGAGTAAAAAAGCGTCAGTTCGAGCAAGTGTAGGTGGTTATGCTGGCGGTGCTGGTGGCGGCTCTAAAAAAATTAATGATATTGCTACGTCAGAGGCAGAAAAACAGCTGACAGAAATTGGCGAGCTCGATCGTGTGCTAAGCGGTGGTGTAACTACCGGCTCTGTTAATATAATTTCGGGTGATCCAGGTGCTGGTAAAACAACCTTGCTATCTGACTTAGTGGCGAGAATGTCACAACGTATGCCGTCACTTTACTGTACGGCCGAGGAGTCATTATCGCAGTTTAAAAACAGGGTAAATCGTTTAAAGTTAAACTATAACCCTGACGAGCTTTATTTACTTTCAGAAACCAGTGTTGAAACCATCATTGAAGAGCTCGAGAAAAATAAAATTAAGTTTGCTGTTATTGACTCTATTCAAGCGGTTGTAACCGAAACGGCAAATGGTAGCCCCGGTTCCCCTTCGCAAGTAAAAAGTGCCGCCCAAGCATTGACTCAATACTGTAAGCAAAATGATGTAACCATGTTCATTATTGCTCATGTAAATAAAAATAACGAAATAGCAGGTCCTCAAACACTTGTACATATTGTCGATGCGCTTTTACACATAGACACCAACGATGGGCAAATTCGAACCCTTAGGGCAAATAAAAACCGCTTTGGTGATATAGATACCGTTGGCATTTTTAAAATGTGCGAACGTGGGATGTTAAGCGTTGATAACCCGAGCGAAATATTTTTATCGGGGTCTACAACCGACTCGCCAGGCTCTACAATTACCTGTATTCGTAAAGGCAATCGTAATTTATTGCTGGAAATTCAGTGTTTAACGACCGAAACCGAGGCGGAATTTCCGCAGCGTGTGTGCGTAGGTTTAAACATGAACCGCATAAAAATGCTGACTGGCATATTACGAAAACACACTAAAACCAAAATATTCCACGATACGTTTTTTAATATTGTGGGTGGCCTAAGAATTGATGAAACAGAAACTTGTATTGATTTAGCATTAGTAACCGCGCTACTTAGCAGCTTAAATGAATTTGTTGTGCCACGTACCACGTGTATTATGGGCGAACTCAGCTTAAACGGCGATGTACGCCCAATTGATAGTGGTGTGCCACGTGTTAAAGAAGCAGCACAACATGGTTTTACAGAAATATATATTCCATTTCGTAATTACCATAAGTCGATGGAAGGGCTGGGCGCTAAAATTACCCCAGTTAAAACAGTACATGAGTTGCTTAGTTTAATTAATTAATACTTACGGGTGTTAATGTGTAATGTTACTCTTAATAAAACTCGGTTTACACAAAGAATAGAATAAGGAAATAACATGAAAAAGTTAGTAATAGTTGCAGCGATTGTAGCTGCGGGCGTTGGTGGCGTGAGCTATGCAAATTATGTAGCTACACAAGAAGTGCGTGCAGAAGTAGATAAGCAACTTGCTTTAGTAAGCGAGCAAACTGGCGCTACATTTAAATACGCTGGTTTATCGGCAAGTGTTATTTCAAAAAGCGTAGAAATAACAAATATGGAAGTAATAAGCCCAGAGGGCGACAATGTTGCTAATATTCAAAGCATTGAAATAACAGGTTACGAGCCAGATAAAATATCACCGCATACATCATTTGATGTAAAAAGCTTTCAGTTTGATAAAGACTTTGTTTCAAAATTACCTGCTGATACAAATGAAATGCTCGCGTCGGCAAGTTACGACTTACATTCATCACTTGATTACGATGAAGAGTCTGGCAATAGTGATGTAGTAGTTAAGCTTGATGCAAAAGACATTGTTAGTTTTAATATGGATATGGGCTTGGCTAATTCAAAAGCATTAATGGATGCTTCATTGGCGATTAGTAAAGCGCAGCAAGAAGCGGGTAACCAGCCACTTACTTATGAGCAAGAGTTACAGCAGCAAACACTTGTTATGCAAGCAATGAGTAAGTTAGAGCCGCGCAATGTTAGCTTTGCCTTAAATAACCAAGGTAAGTTAAAAGACTTACTATCAAGTGAGCTTGAAAAGCAAGGCATGACGCTAGAGCAAATGGAAATGATGTTAGAGCAGCAGTTACAACAAGCTCCTGTAACTGAAAATATTGCAGAGGCTTTAACTAGCTTTGCTAAAGGTTTAAATTCATTCAGTGTGTCTGCAAAGCTACCTGAAGGTAAAACTATGATGGAAATTAACCAACAAGTTATGATGCTAGTAGGGCAACCTGAAGAGCTAGTTAAGTTTATTAACTTAGAAGTTAAAGGTGATTAAGCCTTAGTTTTGTATTAATAAAGGCGCCAATTGGCTAATGCCAGTCAGTTAAGCTGACTGGCATTTTTCTTTTTATGGGGATACTTAGATGGTTTTGGCTTAACCCATCGGGGATATCTTCTATCCTCTCGTCTAGCTGGAAGCTTAAATAAGACCAGTGTATTGAGTAAGTGCTGCCAGTGTATTG